>NZ_JAPJEE010000011.1:0-138994 GCF_030731885.1 Shewanella sp. ULN5 | reverse complement strand
CACTTTCTTCAACAGACTCATGAACTAATTCAAGCTCTTGCTCAAACATAAAAAATCCCCACCAGAATACTGGTAGGGATTATCATTCATCTTCAAGATCGGTCAAGTGCCCTTAAACGATCGGCATTGCGTCATTGACGGGCTTTTTGTCACAGCTAACTACTTGTCGAGTTCAATAGCTAACCTTTTTGCTACAGCATCGGGGGAATGGCTATTTTTGGCAAACAGACTGTAAGCAACAGGCACCACAACCAAAGTAAAAAATGTCGCCAGCGTGATACCTGATAGCACAACAACACCAATGACATAGCGAGTTTCTGAACCCGCACCCTGCGCCATAACTAAGGGTAATGCACCGGCGGCGGTAGTAATACCTGTCATAAGAATTGGACGTAATCGCTGCACAGATGCCTGCAAGATAGCTTCATTAAACTCCATGCCTCTATCACGTAATTGGTTAGCAAATTCAACAATCAAAATACCATTTTTCGCAGCCAAACCAACCAACATGATAATGCCAATCTGACTGTAAATATTGATACTTTGTCCGGTATACCATAGGCCAAGTAATGCGCCCAAAGTTGCCAAAGGTACTGTCAGCATAATAATCATCGGATGAATATAACTTTCAAATTGCGCCGCAAGTACTAGAAACACAATCCCGAGTGCGAGCACAAACACGAAGTTCATTGAATTACCAGACTCTTGATAATCTAATGAAGGTCCTTTATAACTTATCACGGCTTCTGCCGGTAAATACGTCAAGGTTAAATCATTCAGATAATCTAACGCTTCACCTAAGCTGTAGCCGTCAGCAAGATTAGCCTCAAGGGTAATTGATCGCATGCGGTTATAGCGGTTTAGTGAACTGGCATCGGCAAACTCTTCAATGGTGACTAAATTCGACAGCGGAATAAGTTCATTGGTTCGCGCCGAACGCACATAGAGGTTTTCCATGTCGCTAGCGGTACTTTGATTTTCTCGATTCCCTTCAATAATGACATCGTATTCTTCACCATCGCGCATGAATGTGGTGACTAATTTCGACCCTAACATGGTCTCTAATGTTCGGCCTATGTGTGAAATCGATACACCTAGATCAGCGGCACGGACTCTGTCTATCACAACTCGTAATTGAGGCTTGGTCTCTTGGTAATCATGGTCTAACCCTACAAGATTTGGGTTTTCCTTCGCCTTTTCAATGATGATGTCACGCCATTGTGCAAGCTCCTCATAATTCGGACCACCTAATACAAATTGCACAGGCTTACCAACACCTCGACCAAATGCTTGTCGCATTATAGGAAACGCACGAATACCGGCTAAGTCAGATAAACGGTTGCGGATATCAACAATGATTTCATTTGCACTGCGACGCTGCCCCCAATCTTCAAGCACAATAATTGCCATGCCGTTTGAAAAATCGGTTGCGGTGCCAAATCCGCGAGGGGCACGAATAAGCAGGCGTTTAATATCGCCACTGTCGACTAATGGCATTAAACGACCTTCAACCTCGTCCATATATTGCTCTATATATTCAAAGCTTGCCCCTTGAGGACCATTGACCATCAAGAACATTGAGCCACGGTCTTCCTGAGGCGCAAATTCTTGTGGTACTTTTTGTAATAAATAACCACTCAATGCGAAGGCAATCAATACCAGAAAACTGACGAGTAACGGTTGTTTGAAGGCTTTTTGCAAAGTGCCCTGATAGTGTTTTGACAACCTCAGCATCAATTTATCAATTTGCTTCACTAACCATGAATCTTGCTCAGCAGGTTTTAATAACTTTGAGCACATCATTGGACTTAATGTTAACGCAACAATACTTGAGAAAATTACAGCCGCACTCATGGTAACCGCAAATTCTTTAAACAATTTACCCAAATCCCCTTCTAAAAAGGTAATTGGCATAAATACCGCGACGAGGACTAAAGTGGTAGCAATAACCGCAAACGCCACTTCTCTGCTGCCTAAAAATGCGGCTTTAAGTGGTGAATCACCGTCTTCAATACGGCGGTGAATATTTTCAAGCATGACAATAGCATCATCAACGACCATACCTATCGCAAGGATCATGGCTAACAGCGTTAATAAGTTAATGGTGTACCCAAGTGCGTACAACACAGTAAAAGTCGCCAACAAGGAAACAGGAACGGTAATAGCTGGGATTAGCATTGCTCTTACACTGCCTAAGAACAAATAAATCACTATAGTCACTAGTATCATTGCAATAAAAAGCGTTTGATAAACCTCTTCTATTGATCGCTCAATAAATACTGAGCTATCGTATGAGCGTTTTATCTCCATTCCCGCCGGTAAGGTTGGATTAATTTTATCCACCAACGCATTAGCGGCGCGAGCCACTTCAAGTGTATTAGCCGTTGACTGCTTACTGACTCCAAGACCAATCATGGCTTCTTTGTTACCACGGAACACAATACGTTCTTCTTCGCTGCCAATTTCAACTTTGGCAACATCACCTAATTTAACTAAATATCCATCTTCACCCTGGGTTATGACTAAATTTGAGAAGTCTTCTGCCGTGCGATATACCCGTTCTAAACGCACAGTAAAATGACGATCTTGTGATTCAATAGAACCCGCAGGTAACTCAACGTTTTCTGAACGTAGCGCCGCTTCAATATCAGTCACCGTTAGATTTCTTGCTGCAAGGGCTTGTCTGTCAATCCAAATCCGCATCGCATACACCTTTCCGCCACCTAAGCGGAGTGTAGACACACCGTCAATGACTGAAAAACGATCAACTAAGTAGCGGTTTGCGTAATCAGTAAGCTGCAAAATATCCATTTGATCAGAGACTAAGTTAAGCCACATGATCACTTCATCGCTGCCATTTGCCTTATAAATAGATGGGGAATCCGCTTCTTCTGGAAGTTGTTCCAGCAAACCTGAAATACGGTCTCGTACATCGTTAGTTGCGGCTTCAATATCTCTACCGATATCAAATTCAATGGTAACACTTGAACGTCCATCAGAACTTGATGAACTGATATGGCGAATACCTTCTACACCACTAATTTGATCTTCAATTAGCTGAGTAATCCGACTTTCCACTACCGAGCTACTTGCACCACGATAACTGGTTTCAATTGAAACTATCGGAGGATCGATATTGGGATATTCACGTAAGGGCAGTTTTCCAAATGAAACTAACCCAAGCACAATAAGTAAAATACTGATGACCGAGGCAAGCACCGGACGCTTTACTGATAAATCCGTTAAGATCATGCTGCATTCTCCGCCTGACCTGTTTGCGCAAAGTGAAAGTTCTCAGCTTCTTGTAGCTTCACTTTATCGCCGGGGCGCACTTTTAAAATACCACGAATGATCACCTGTTGATTAACGTCTAAGCCTTCAATAATCTCAACCCAGCCACGGGTACGAACGCCTAGCTTAACTGGGATTTGAATAATTTCATCATCAGCATTAGTACTGTATACATAATGCTTATCTTGAATTGGAATAATGGCAGATTCTGGAAGTAACAGCCCTTCTCTGCTTTGCTTGATAAGTTTCACCTTCATTAACATACCCGGTAACAAGGCAAGATCTTCATTTGGCAAAACAGCACGCACCACAACAGCTCGAGTAGCTGGATTGACACGACTATCAATGGATGTAACTGTGCCAGTAAATACCCGGTCTGGAAATGCAACAGCGTGTGCCTCTACTTGTTTACCCTCTTGTAACTCTTGAATAAAACGTTCAGGAATGGAGAAGTCTAATTTGATTTTACTCACATCATCGAGGGTGGTAATTTGTTCCCCCGTTGTCACAAGGCTACCTAAACTCACCTGACGTAAACCCAAACGCCCCGAGAAAGGTGCAGTGATACGACGGTCCGTCAACGCAGATGTTGCTTGTTCAATTTCTGCTCGAGCTAAATCAATTAAGCTTTGTAATCTATCTCGCTCTAACTCAGCAACCGTTTTACTGGTCACCAATGAACTGATGCGATCATATTCACGCAAATGCTCAGTTAGCTTCACTTTTGCCACTTTGACTTTAGCTTGCTGTTCAGCATCTTGAAGCTGTATCAATAAGTCATCTTTGTTAACTAAGTCACCATCTTTAAAATTCACTTTAGTGATTACTTCAGTAATTTTGGAGGTTACGGTAATAGACTCATATGCCTTTCCCGTACCGATGGCTTCAACTTCATCACGTATAGACATCAGTTTGGTATTTGCAAATACCACGTTGGTAATGGGTTTAGCACGTTGCACTTGAGCCTGTTTTGGCTGCATTTGAATATAGCCAAATGCTGCTATGGCGCAAACTGCGATTATTAGTATAGTTTTTTTCATCAGTGTCCATTCCCTTTAGGGATATTATAATCATGCTTTTATAGGCTAAATTAAAATGCGATTCATTTAACCATTGTAGGGTTTAAGCTAGGGTCTGTTGACCTTGACTAGTGGAGTTTTGTTCGAGATAAAACCAATTAAGCCAAGAGAGAGGAATAAAGCCTAACAATCTAAGCAAAAATCACTCAACAAAGTGTCATTGGTTTTTAGCCGAATCCATCAGACAGCATTTATTTTGCCTTTATAAAGCGTTATAGGTTTATTGTGCAGCAAAAACTACACGGCAAAGCCCCTGCCTTGTATAAATAGCTAAAAATTCGCTGCAAACACAGCCGGAAAGTTCAAAGATCCCAGTGTTATAGTGACAAGGAACAAATTTAGATCACTATTTTATACGAATGTCTTTACTCAAAGTAAAACAGAAATCCTCATTACATTAGTGGTGCAATTGATTAACATTGATTTTACTCAGCACCGCCAGGTCTGCAAGGCGTTTTACCTTTGCTTACAAATTATTGAATGAGCAATGATGCCTTTTTGATCTGCAAGCAAAAAAAAAGAGATGCTATGCATCTCTTTTTCTCATCCATTTGAATTATCGTACTTTCCGATCTTCTCTCATTTGTGCTGCTATACGATTATACACTTCAGCAATCGCTTCATTTTTAAGCGGCTCATCTGTGACGTCATGCAGTAAAATTTTGGTTTCTTCTTTATTGTCTGTCGTTTTCAACAATAAACGATAGTTGCCTTTTTGCAGTGATAATTTCTCTTCGCCCCACAAAGAACTCCAGAATCCACCACTTTCTTCTAAATTGATGTAAAACAGACCCTTGCTAGTGTCCATATCGACGACATCAAAGCCTAATTCTGGCAGTACTATACGAAGACGCTCCCAGGTTTTATTAAAGTCTGCTTTCGCTAACCAATATGACTCAATGCCTTCACCTGGTTCGACTAAATCGATATCAATACCAAGGCTTTGTTCAACACGTGCTGCACGGATAGTACGCTCACGTTCGATACTCATATATGCCACGGTATTGTTTAACATGTCGATAGTGTAACGACGTTTGTCCTCACCCGTTAAGAATACTTCCTGCTGATCTTCATCATAATACTCTTCATGTTCGATAAGGTTGATGGTGACATCACCTGTTCGACCATGTGGCTTTACGTTAATATCAAAACGGTAGCGTTGACGCAGTAAATAGGCTTTATCATCACCAAACCAGCTGGTTTCCAATACTTCTTTGCTTTCAATCCAATCGGTTTCGATCACGCCTGATGCAAAATCATCAGAGCGTTTGGCAATACTATTTTTGGTTAAATAACCATTAATAACGCTGAAAATTTCTTGTTTGAGATCGGTATTATTATCAATAGACTCAATGATAATTTTGATATTATTGCTGCTTTCTTCAACATGAGTCCCTTCTGCCATTGCAATCACTTGCAAAGGGGGACGAATGTCTAATCGTTTTCCGATGACATTTAAATCAACCTTATCGCCAACAGGTGGAATGTCATATTCTTTACTGTAATTAGGCTGTTTTAATGATTCTGGGATCGTTAATAAAGCCATTGTCTCGGCCTGAGTATATTCATCATTACCATTGGCTTGTCGACGATCAATAGGGGTACTACAAGCCGTTAACGCAGTGATAATCAATATAGGGGTGACTTTTTTAAGCATGTATTATTGCACCTCAATTTGCGCATCTTTCATTGTCTCTATTAACAGACCATGAAATTGTTCAGAAAGTTCAGTCAATGGCAAACGAATATGTCCATCGCTTATTAAACCCATACGATGAACCGCCCATTTAACAGGGATTGGATTCGCTTCACAAAATAATGAACTGTATAAACCACGCAAAGGCTCATCAATTTTTGCAGCACGTTGTGCTTCACCCGCTAACGCTGCATCACACATGGCTTTAAAAGCATGTGGAACAATATTGTTAGCAACAGAGATAACACCATTACCGCCAGCAAGTAGGAACTCACGAGCTGTAGCGTCATCACCACTGTAAAGTAAAAAGTCATTACCACATAACTCACGTAATCTTGCTACCCGACTTACATCACCAGTGGCCTCTTTTACACCAATAATGTTACTAACATGACATAACTCAGCAACGGTTTCGGGTTTCATATCGACGGCTGTGCGGCCAGGAACATTATATAAAATCTGAGGAATGTCAGTACTTGCAGCCACGGCTTTATAGTGTGCAATTAATCCTTTAGGCGTAGGTTTGTTGTAATAAGGGGTTACACCTAACATGGCACTGATGCCTGAATTTTGCATGCCTTTGGTTAACTCAATGGCTTCAGCCGTTGCATTTGCGCCATTTCCACCAATAATGGGTACTCTACCGGCGGCAAAACTTACGGTCTGTTTTACGACTGCGATATGTTCTTTCATCGGTAACGTGGCAGATTCGCCTGTCGTCCCAACTGCAACAATGGCATCGGTACCTTGATTAATATGAAAATCTACCAGTCTTTCAAGACTTACATAGTCTATTGTGCCATCACTATTCATTGGTGTGATTAAGGCTACGATGCTTCCGTTTATCATCTATTTTCCCCAAGTTTTCAGGACTCGCTATGTTACTGATGCTATCAAGTAATGACAAGCTTTAGCAGTGCTCAAATCAAAATTACCCTAAAAAGCCAGATCATGCTAACTGACTACAAGGTCATAGCATTTTATGCTTTATGAAGACCAGATTACATATTAATGGCGGATTTAATGTTTAACTTTTATTGTAGTGTTGCAAATTTAACCAATTACCCACAGCATTGATTTAATTGTGCATAATTAAGGTGGTTTATAGCTATCATATGTTAATATTATCGTCTTTACAGATGCATAATTTTGCCGTTGTAAATTGATTTGCGCCATTCACTCGAACAATGAGGAAAATCCATGACCAACTATCTGGTCGTTACCGCAATGGGTGCCGATCGCCCTGGCTTAGTAAGTCGTTTAGCAAGACTCGCCAGTGATTGCGATTGTGACATCGTTGATAGCCGTATGGCTTTATTTGGTAATGAATTTACCCTGATTATGATGATTTCTGGCTCATGGTCAGCAATCACTAAAATAGAAACATTATTGCCGAGTCTAAGTGTTGAATTAGAACTGATGACAGTGATGAAACGTACCTCAAAACATGTTCCTAAAAATTTCGTTTCTCGCATTGAAGTTATCTTTACTGGCGAAGATCAGCGTGGAACCATGAAATCGATTACCCAATTTTTAGCTGATCGCTCGCTTGACCTAGCCGCAGTGCGTTCTCATGCGGAAGATAATGAAGGCCTGCAAACTCAGTCGATATTTTTAGCCATCAATATTCCTGAAAAAGTCGATTTAGCCAAACTTGAATCGACAATTTATCAATTGGCAGAAGACATGAACCTTGAATGCAGCATTAAATTAATGCAAGGTACAACCTCCCCTCAATAACCATTTTCAGAATCACACTAATCTCCTTTTGATTAGTATTCGTATATTATTCAAGGGCCCTAGCGCCCTTTTTTATTTTTACTAAGGAATGAATATGAACACCTTAACTGCGGGGGATGTGGCCCCAACTTTTACGTTACAAAATCAATTTGACCAATCGATTTCATTACAGGACTGTTTAAAAAAAGGTCCTGTATTAGTTTATTTTTACCCTAAAGCTGCAACTCCAGGTTGTACTGTGCAAGCACAAGGTTTACGTGACATTAAAGCGGATTTAGACGGATTAAATGTCACAGTATTAGGCATTAGCCCTGATCCTGTCGCCAAGCTTCAGCGATTTTCTGACAAGCAAGAGCTAAACTTTCATTTATTGAGTGATGAAGACCATAGCGTTGCAGATGCTTTTGGTGTTTGGGGCGAAAAGCAGTTTATGGGTAAAATCTATGATGGAATTCATCGTTTAAGTTTTATCGTCGGTACAGACGGCAAAATCAGCCATTTCGTCAATAAGTTTAAAACGAAAGACCACCATGAAGTGGTGCTAAAGCTTCTTAAATAAATGACTTAGTTTGTGATCAGTAATAAAAATGGCTTAGTTTTCACTAAGCCATTTTTGTATCACCTACATCTTAATCAAAACAAGATTATTGTTTGTCTGATTTCGCTGTGTCATCGGCAATATTGTTTTGTTGAGCATCAGTTTCTACAACCACTTCAGCACTTTCTTGTGCTAGCTTATTATTGATTACTTCAACTTCTTTTTCAGCTGTGGCTTGTTCAATCAAAGCAGCCTGCTCTTCTTCTAATAGCCTGAGTTTTTCTTCAGCTTCAAATTTAACCAGTTCTTCTTCTTTACGACGCGCTTTTTCTATGGCTCGTTGCTCAGCTTCTTCCGCTTCACGAATGGCTCTGGCTTCCGCTGCCGCTTTGGCCTCTTCTTCAGCTTTTATCTTAGCTAAACGCGCGGCCTCTTCATCTCGCTCACGTTGAATGATGGCTTGTTCCTGAGCTTCTTGAGGTAATAAACTGATTAACTCAATTCCTACAGGGAGTTTTTCGGTTTCGCCTGTGATGATTTTAAGCTTGGCATCTTTAGTGATATACACCAAAGGCATAGCTGTTTCACCATAACGTTGGCGGAACTTTTCGTAGCTAAAGTTTTCAGTAATGTTGGTCACTTTCAATACCGCGCCTTTTGCCATCAAACTGGCAATTTTGGCATAACTGATATTTTCACCAAATAAACATAAGCGTTTTAAGTAAGATTCTGACAGCTGATGTCGTCCACTTCCTACGTTTGTTTCATTATTATTTAAGCCAAACACCTTTTCTGTGCCATACAAATCTTGGAAATGAAAACTCACTAAAGGGTTTAACTGACGGTATGGAGACATTACTAACACACGGCCAATACCACTTAAATCCATGTAATTTTCAGCATGCTCTGATGCTGGATTACCGAAATATACCGGTATATTTTCCATTCGTGCTTGTCGAATGCTGTCCCAGTTACTGTCAGCCAAAATCACTTTAATGTTTTTAGCCAATAATTGTGAAGCCAAATCACGCGAGAACTTTGATGCACCAAAAATAAGTAAACCTTGATTTGAGCCTTCTTTAACACCTAAAAATTTAGCCCATGGACCTGCGGTTAAGCTTTGAATAACAACCGTACCAATAATGATAAAGAACACTAACGGCACGATTGAACTTGCACCATGTACGCCTAATTCTTCAAGTTTAATCGCAAATAATGAAGAAATTGCCGCGGCAACAATACCCCTTGGTGCGACCCAGCTAAGGAACCACTTATCATTAGATGTCAGACTGGTGCCTAGAGCAGATATCCAAATACTTAATGGACGTGCAATTAGCATGACCACAAACAACACACCAAAAGCACCAATTCCAAGCCCTAACATAGCACTAGAATCTAAACGTGCTGCAAGCAAAATAAACAGGGCTGAAATAAGCAGTACTGTTAAAGTCTCTTTAAATTCTAGAATATCGGCGATGTCTACACCACGCATGTTGGCAAGCCAAATACCCATGACAGTAACCGTTAATAATCCTGATTCATGTTGTAATAAGTTAGAGCCAACAAATACTCCCAACATGATCGTTAACACCGCGGTATTTCGCAGGTAATGCGGAAAGACGTTGTTTCTCAGTGCGACACCAATAAAGTAACCCGCAGCGGCGCCAATACCAAAACCAATCACTAATGTGAGGCCCAATGCGTACAATACGTGTGTTGTGGGATCGGCGGTAACTGCAACATATTCGTAAACCAAGACCGCAAACAATGCACCTATAGGATCAATAACAATACCTTCCCAACGCAAAATACTTGAAAGGTTCGATTTAGGTTGTACAGTTCGCAACATCGGCACAATTACTGTAGGTCCGGTAACAACCACTAATGCACCAAATAGAAATGCTACAGGCCAGTCAAAGCCCATAAAGAAATGTGCTGCTGGTGTAATACATGCCCAAGTAATCAATGCGCCTATAGTCACAAGATTCGTCACCATGCGGCTGTGATCTTTAATCTCTTTGAAGTTAAGCGTTAATGCCCCCTCAAAAAGGATCACCGCTACGCCCAATGAAATGATAGGAAATAATAGATCACCAAAAATTTCATCTGGATTAAGAATATTCAACCCAGGTCCCAGTAATAATCCACATAGCAGTAGTGGTAAGATGGCAGGTAATCTAAATTTCCAACCCGCCCATTGACACAAAAGCGATAGCACACCAATCAACGCCAGCATGCCAGTGATGTGTTCAACCATATTCATTTCCTTTTTGTATTTTCAGCGTTAATCATCAACGCAAAATATTCGTCGCCCTACATATAGCTTAAATCTGTTTCAGCCAATTCATAATGACAATGAAGGCGGCATAAATCTATCGAGCTGATAGTTTAATCGATAAACACATAGGCCGTAAAAATGCATAATGCCTATCTTCTTGTATAGCTTGCATCACCACAAAGAACTTAATCAATTGATAATTAAAAATTTAAAATCAAACTCATTGAATTCAGTCATCCACACTAATTTGTGCATATAGAATACTAATTTAAGCCATGGTTCAAGCGCTATTTTGTATTAGTCGAACATTGTATTTCATTGAAATTAATGCAGCAAATTACTGATAGATCACAATTAAAAAGAAAAAGCCTAAGACGGATCTTAGGCTTAATAATGATGTTCGCAATATAGACACAATTTAGCGACTAATCTTGTGGTACTCGAACCTTACCTTCCATTAACACTCTTGCACTTCGGCTCATAATGGCTTTAGTCACTTGCCAGCTGCCCTGCAATATTTTAGCTTCAGCACCGACTCGCAAAGTCCCTGATGGGTGACCAAAGACAACAGATTGACGCTCTACTCCACCTGCAGCAAGATTAACCAAAGTACCAGGTATGGCGGCTGCAGTGCCAATTGCCACCGCGGCGGTACCCATCATTGCATGATGAAGTTTACCCATTGATAATGCTCTGACTGATAAATCGATATCTGCAGCACTGATTGCTTTACCACTGGAGCTCACGTAATCTGCAGCTGGTGCAACAAAGGCGATTTTAGGAGTATGCTGGCGAGCTTTGGCTTGTTCTAAATCCGTAATTAACCCCATTTTTAGCGCGCCATAGGCACGAAGTGTTTCAAAGCGAGCTAAAGCCGCTTCATCGTTGTTAATGGCATCTTGCAATTCCATTCCGCTATAACCAATATCTGCTGCGTTTAAGAATATCGTTGGGATACCAGCATTGATCATAGTGACAGTAAATTTACCTATGTTAGGTACATCTAATTGATCAACCACATTCCCGCTTGGAAACATCGCCCCTTCACCATCGGCGGGATCGATAAATTCAACTTGCACTTCTGCAGCAGGAAACGTGACACCATCAAGTTCAAAATCACCAGTTTCTTGTACTTCGCCATTGGTCATGGGTATATGGGCGATAATGGTTTTTTTTATATTTGCCTGCCAAATTCTTACCACGGTAATACCATTAGCAACAACACGACTTGGGTCTATTAGTCCATTGCTGATAGCAAATGCCCCCACGGCTGCGGTTAAATTGCCACAATTACCACTCCAATCGATAAAAGCCTTGTCAATAGCGACCTGACCAAACAAATAATCTACGTCATGATCAGCTCGGCTGCTTCTAGATAACAACACTGTCTTACTGGTACTGGATGTTGCTCCGCCCATTCCATCGGTGTGCTTGCCATAGGGATCTGGACTACCAATCACACGTAACAATAATTGATCGCGCGCAGGCCCCGGGGTTTGTGCGGCTAAGGGTAAATCACTGACATTAAAAAACACTCCTTTGCTGGTACCACCGCGCATATAAGTCGCTGGAATTTTTAACTGTGGTTTAAAGGTCATGGTCTGTCCTTAAATCTGTTACTTAAAAAAGGCGACGTTGGATAATCCCTACATCGCCTATTTGCTCATTAATAGTATTGGGATAAATTACTTAGCTGCACTAGACTCTAAAAAGTCCTGCGCAAAACGCTGTAATACACCACCCGCTTCGTAAATAGACACTTCTTCAGCAGTATCTAAGCGGCATTTGACAGCAACATTCACCTGCTCACCATTTGCTCTGTTAATGATAAGAGTCAGTTGCGCGCCTGGAATGCGATCACCAATGACATCAAACGTTTCAGTACCGTCAATGGCATAAGTATGACGATTTTCACATTTAATAAATTCAAGTGGTAAAACGCCCATACCCACTAAGTTAGTACGATGAATACGTTCAAAACCTTCAGCAACAATCACTTCTACTCCGGCCAGACGTACACCTTTTGCGGCCCAATCACGTGAAGAGCCTTGACCGTAGTCGGCACCCGCAATAATGATTAACGGCTGCTTACGCTCCATGTAAGTTTCTATCGCTTCCCACATGCGACTCACTTTACCTTCAGGTTCAATTCGCGCTAAGGAGCCTTGCTTAACCTTGCCATCTTCCTTGACCATTTCATTGAACAGTTTTGGATTAGCAAATGTCGCGCGCTGTGCAGTTAAATGATCACCGCGATGAGTTGCGTAAGAGTTAAAGTCTTCCTCAGGCAAGCCCATTTTGTCTAAATAAGCCCCTGCTGCACTGTCTAACATAATAGCGTTTGATGGCGACAAATGATCGGTGGTGATGTTGTCACCAAGAACCGCCAAAGGACGCATACCTTTCATGGTACGTTCACCCGCTAATGCGCCTTCCCAATACGGCGGACGACGAATATAGGTACTTTGTGGGCGCCAATCGTATTGTGGGTTGATATGTGAACCGTATTCAACTTTGATATCGAACATTGGGTTATACACTTGTCTAAACTGTTCAGGCTTGACACTGCTGGCAACAATGGCGTTAATTTCTTCATCCGTTGGCCAAATATCTTTAAGGCGCACTTCATTACCTTGTTGATCTAAGCCTAAAACATCTTTTTCGATATCAAAACGAATGGTTCCTGCAATAGCATAAGCGACAACTAAAGGCGGTGATGCTAAGAAGGCTTGATTGGCATGGGGATGAATACGACCATCAAAGTTTCGGTTACCTGATAATACGGCTGTTGTGTATAGTTTGCGTTCGAGGACTTCTTGCTGAATAACGGGATCGAGTGCCCCACTCATTCCATTACAAGTTGTACAAGCAAACGCAACGATACCAAAGCCAAGCTGCTCTAGTTCAGGCAGTAAATTAGCCTGCTCTAAATACATTTGTACCGCTTTAGAGCCTGGAGCTAAAGACGATTTCACCCAAGATTTGCGTAATAGACCTTTGGCATTTGCGTTACGGGCAATTAAACCAGCTGCTATCATGTTGCGGGGGTTACTGGTGTTAGTACAGCTGGTAATCGCAGCAATGATCACCGCGCCATCAGGCATTTTACCGGGTTCATTTTCGACAACACCACTGATCCCTCTTGCGGCTAATTCAGAAGTTGGTACTCGACTGTGAGGATTTGACGGGCCTGCAATATTACGGGTAACACTGGATAAATCGAAGCGTAATACGCGATCATATTGCGCATCTTTAAGGCTATCCGACCATAAACCTGTCGTTTTAGCATAATGTTCAACTAAGGCAACTTGCTCATCTTCACGTCCAGTTAACCGCAAATAATCAATCGTTTGCTCATCTATCGAGAACATGGCCGCGGTAGCGCCATACTCTGGTGTCATGTTCGATATTGTCGCGCGATCCCCTAATGTCAGGTGTTTAGTGCCTTCACCATAAAACTCTAGGTACGAAGAAACCACTTTTTCAGCACGTAAGTATTCAGTTAACGCTAATACAATATCGGTCGCTGTAATGCCAGGATGTGGTTTACCGACAACCTCAACACCAAAAATGTCCGGTAAACGCATATATGAAGCACGACCTAACATCACACTTTCAGCTTCTAAGCCGCCAACACCTATGGCTATAACGCCAAGGGCATCTACCATTGGCGTATGGCTATCTGTGCCTACTAAAGTGTCAGGAAAGGCAACACCATCACGAGCTTGGATCACTGGTGACATACGTTCTAAGTTAATTTGATGCATGATGCCGTTTCCAGGCGGGATCACGTCAACATTTTTAAACGCCGTTTTCGTCCAGTTAATGAAGTGAAAACGGTCATCATTGCGGCGATCTTCAATCGCACGGTTTTTTGCAAAGGCATCTTTTTCAAAACCAGCATGTTCTACAGCTAAAGAGTGATCGACAATCAATTGTGTCGGCACTACTGGATTAACTTTTGATGGGTCACCGCCTTTGTCAGCAATGGCATCACGTAGACCAGCTAAATCCACCAGCGCTGTTTGACCTAAAATATCATGGCAAACCACACGGGCAGGAAACCATGGAAAGTCGAGATCACGTTTACGCTCGATAATCTGTTTCAACGACGCGGTTAATTGGTCTGCAGGACAACGACGTACTAAGTTTTCTGCAAGCACTCTGGAGGTATAAGGTAATTTAGCGTAGCTGCCAGGTGCAATGGCTTCGACGGCTTCACGGGTATCAAAGTAATCTAAAGAGGTTCCAGCGAGGGATTTACGATATTGCTTATTCATAACTTCATCCAAACCTTATGTTACCAACAGCAAAGTGAGTTTGCTGTTGGTTTTGTAATTGGCTTTGTGTTAATTAACGCTGATTAATTGGCATGACTTTACGTGGTTCGCTGCCGATGTAATCTGCACTAGGACGGATAATACGGTTATTTGAACGCTGCTCCATAACATGAGCTGCCCAACCGGTTAAACGTGAACACACAAAAATAGGCGTAAACAATTTAGTTGGAATGCCCATAAAATGGTAAGCAGATGCATGGAAAAAGTCAGCGTTACAGAATAATTTTTTGGTGTCCCACATGTATTCTTCACAAGCGACTGAAATATCATAAAGTGATGTATCACCATGCTCGTGAGCGAGTTTTTCAGACCATTCTTTAATGATCACATTACGCGGATCAGATTCACGGTAAATAGCATGACCAAAGCCCATGATTTTTTCTTTACGTGCCAGCATGCCAGCCATTTGTACTTTGGCGTCTTCAGGCGATTTGAATTTCTGGATCATATCCATTGCCGCTTCATTAGCGCCACCGTGAAGCGGACCACGTAATGAACCAATTGCGCCAGTAATACATGAATACATGTCAGAAAGCGTTGAGGCACAGACTCGAGCTGTAAAAGTAGATGCATTGAATTCATGTTCTGCATAAAGGATCAATGACACATCAATGACTCGACGGTGTTGCTCAGAAGGGGTTTCGCCACGTAATAATTTAAGAAAATGACCACCGATAGATTCTTCATCGGTAACACAGTCAATTTCAACGCCGTCATGGCTATAGCGATACCAAAAACACATAATGGCAGGAAATGCCGCCAATAAACGGTTAGCTGCTTGCTGTTGCTTTGAGAAGTCGGTTTCTGGCTCAATATTACCTAAAAATGAACAACCTGTACGCATCACATCCATTGGATGCGCATCGGCAGGGATTAATTTAAGCACTTCCTTCAACGCTTGCGGTAAATCACGCTGTGTGAATAACGACGCTTTGTATTCTTGTAACTGAGCACTATTTGGCAATTCACCGTTAAACAGTAAATAGGCGACCTCTTCAAACGTAGCATTATCAGCTAAATCTTTTACATCGTATCCGCAATAAGTTAAACCTGAACCCGTTTTACCTACTGTACATAAAGCCGTTTCGCCAGCACTTTGTCCGCGTAGTCCTGCACCTGCTAATTTTTTATCTACCATGATCGTCTTCCTATTATTATGGCCGTCATCTTTTTTATTGTCGGCTGTAGGGTAAGTCATCACTCTGTTACATCAATCTTGCTACCTAAATCGTGCAAACCAGAGTTAATTGAAAATTGTTCCATTGGCTTTTCTGGCTAATTCAAAATAACTGGGAGCAAAGCCTGTTGGCGTGTCTGCCCGATGTTATAGCCAAATTAAGATAAAATTATTTGTTTTTACCTTCAGCAAATAAGCTATCTAATTTTTGTTCATAGTCGTGATAACCAAGATAATCATACAAATCCATCCGCGTTTGCATCATATCCACCACGGCCTTTTGATCGCCTTGGTCTAAAATCGAGGTATATACCATTTCAGCCGCTTTATTCATTGCTCTAAAAGCACTTAACGGATAAAGCACCATTGAAGCGCCCCATTCACCTAGTTGCTTCTTGTTCCACAATTCAGTTTGGCCAAACTCAGTGATATTTGCCAAAATTGGCACATCAAGTGCTGCGGCAAAGGCACGATAATGTACTTCGGTTTTTACCGCTTCTGCAAAAATGCCATCCGCACCGGCAGCAACATAGGCTTTAGCACGCTCAATTGCGGCTTCTAAGCCTTCTTGTGCAAATGAATCGGTACGAGCCATAATAAAAAAATCAGGATCGGTACGGGCATCGACAGCCGCTTTAATACGGTCAACCATTTCTTCTACAGAAACGATCTCTTTATTAGGACGATGACCACAACGCTTTTGTGCTACTTGATCTTCCATGTGCACAGCTGCAGCACCTGCTTTTTCCATATCGCGAATGGTTTTAGCAATATTAAATGCCCCACCCCAACCTGTGTCGATATCCACTAGCAAAGGTAAATCACAAGCAGAGGTAATACGCTGAACATCAACTAACACGTCATTCAAGGAAGTCATGCCTAAATCGGGTAACCCATACGAGGCGTTGGCAACACCACCACCTGACAAATAAATGGCTTGATGGCCAATTTGTTTTGCCATCATCGCAGAATAAGCATTGATGGTACCGACTATTTGCAATGGTTTATTGGCCATAAGTGCTTGGCGAAATTTTTTACCTGCGCTCATATTCTTTCCTTGTGTGTTAACAATGTTAATTCGATTGTCGGTCATCATAATCTTAGATGGCTAACTTAACTTGGCTTCAATACTATTTTTTGAATACATAATATGGCGACGCATTAGCATCTCTGCTAGTTCTGCATCACGGTTTGCAATGGCTTTAACAATATGTTTATGCTCGTCATAGGCTGTGGTCACTCTGGGTCCCGCCATACCAAGTTGCACACGGTACATGCGCACTAAATGATAAATGCCATCAAACAACATACTGATTAAATGCTTATTTTTACTACCCAATATGATCCGATAATGAAAATCAACATCACCCGCTTCCTGATAATAAGACTGACCGTCTTTCACTTCATCAAAATGGCTTTGCAGTAATCCCATCAAATCATCAATTTCTTCATGGGTCATATTCACAGCGGCTAACCTTGCGGCCATCCCCTCTAATGACTCACGCACTTGATAAAGCTCTATCAAACCTTGAGGACTGAGCGCGACAACTCTGGCGCCAACATTGGCTTTACGTTCAACGATGTGACAAGCCTCAAGACGATTAATGGCTTCACGGATAATGGCACGGCTGACAGCATATTTTGTCGACAATTCAGTTTCACTGAGTTTTGATCCCGCCACAATTCTGCCTTCAACTATATCGTCTCTTAGCAAAATAAAGGTTTTATCGGCCGCGGTTACGGGCTTTTCATTGGCGAGGTGCATGCTTATTTAACTCAATGATGACTTAGTATGTCGACAATATAGCAACATATCAGGAATAAACAACCTAAAAGACCGCATATTGTCGACAAAATAGTTTATTTAATGTTAATGACAACTAAATTGATAAGGAAATAAGTCTCTATTTATAAGTTTAGTCGACAATCTTAGGGTTAAGTTTCAAAAATGAAAATATCCTGAATGGTCATTACCGTTTTGTCTGTATCACTTAACAGTATTGACGAGTAGATTAGTAATATCCGTGGTTATTGAAGTTAATGAATATGAAAATTGCACTGTTTATTCCCTGTTTGGTAAATCAAATGATGCCTGATGTGGCAATTGCCACTTTGTCATTGCTGGAAAAGTTAGGTCATCAAGTGATATTTCCAGAGGGGCAAACTTGTTGTGGTCAACCTATGACTAACTCTGGCTGTTTTAATGAAGCCCGCAATACTACGCTCAAATTATTAAATGCATTTAAAGGCGTGGAATGCGATGCCATTGTGTGCCCTGCTGCATCTTGTTTAGTGGCAGCTAAAGAAAACTTTCACGAATTTGATCAAAGCCAAGAAGCGCAAGATGTGATTAATAAATTGTATGAACTTACCGAATTCTTACACGATATTGCGCCTATAGCGTCGTTTAAGCATAAATTTGAACACACAATTAGCCTGCAAATGAGTTGCCATGGCTTACGAATGTTGAGCTTAGCCACCCCAAGTGAGTCTATGGGGCCACAGTTCAATAAAGTTGAAGCTGTACTGCAAAATATTCCAGGTATCAATATTGTTTACCCGGCACCACGTGATGAATGTTGCGGCTTTGGCGGTACATTTGCGGTAGATGAAGGTGCTGTATCAGCCAAGATGGGCAAAGATAAAGCCCATGCCCATGCTGCCACCCACGCACAATATGTGGTTGGGTTTGACCCTTCTTGTTTACTGCATCTTGATGGCATGATCCGCAGGCAACTACTGCCGATACAAACCCGCCATATTGCTCAAATCATCGATGCGGCATTATAAGGAGGCTTCAAATGTATCAATCTAAAAGTCATGCAGACAATGCCACCATCTTCTGCCGCGATGAAAATCGCGTCGATTGGCACTCTAAAGCCCTATGGAACTTAAGAGAAAAACGTGACAGAGCGGCTGCAAGCGTGCCTGAATGGGAACAGCTGCGCCAACTTGGCTCTGAAATTAAACTGCATACCTTAAGCCATCTTGGCGATTATCTTTGCCAGTTTGAACAAAAATGTATTGAAAATGGGATTCAGGTGCACTGGGCTAAAGATGCCAGTGAACATAATGCAATTGCATTAAAGATTTTATCTACACATTCAGTCAAAAAGTTAGTTAAATCAAAATCAATGTTGACTGAAGAATGTCATTTAAACCCTTTTCTTGAAAAGCATGGCATTGAAGTGATTGATACAGATTTAGGCGAGCGCATTATTCAGCTTAATAACCAACCTCCTTCGCATATTGTGGTGCCTGCCATCCATATGAAAAAAGAAGAGGTTGGTGAACTGTTTCATCAAAAGCTTAATACCCCAAAAGGTGAATCAGATCCTACTCGCCTAACCCGTGCAGCCCGTAAACACTTACGCGATCAGTTTCTCAGTGCCGATGCTGCAATGACTGGCGTCAACATGGCCATCGCCGATTTAGGTGCTGTGGTTGTGTGTACCAATGAAGGGAATGCCGATATGGGCGCTAACTTGCCCAAACTGCAAATTCATTCAATGGGTATAGATAAAATAGTGCCGGATGCGGAGAGTGCTATGGTGCTTCTACGTATGTTAGCAAGAAATGCTATTGGCCAACCTATTACCACTTATTCGTCTTTCTATCGTGGCAGTAAAGCCGACGGCGAAATGCACATTATCATTGTCGATAATGGCCGTACTGACATCATGCAGGATAAAATTCTTGCTGAGTCATTAAAATGTATTCGTTGTGGTGGTTGTTTGAACACTTGTCCGGTTTATCGCCGTTCTGGCGGGTTCAGCTATAACTACACTATACCTGGACCAATTGGTATTGCCGTAGGTGCTCAGCATGATGACAGTAATACTATTCCATGGGCCTGTACACTTTGTGGCAGTTGTAGCTATGTTTGCCCTACAAAAGTCCCACTGGATAAAATCATTGCTCACCACCGCCGTTTAAAAGCTGAACAGGGCAAACTGCCATTTGGTAAAAAGTACTATATGCCGGCAGTGGGTAAATTGATGAGTTCACCAACCTTATTAAACTGTGCGATGGGAAGTGCACGACTGGCATTAAAAGTCATTCCACACAGTCTGATCAAACCCTTTTCAGGTGCATGGGGCCAATACCGAGAATTGCCTGTTTCGCCAAAATCGAGTTTTGATACCTGGTATAAACAACACAAAGCATCAAACAAGGAGGCAAAATAATGTCTCATAATACCGCGAGCAAACAAGCCATTTTGGCAGCCTTAGGCCAATCTTCAATTAACCAGTTAAATCAAAAACCTGATTTGTCTGGTTTAAAAAGTTCTGCCCTTTTACAAGCAGATTTAATTAATCGATTTGAGAAAGGCCTAGCCTCGGTCACTGGTGAATTAGTTTATCCAGACGATGGTAACAGCTTCGATTTACTTAAGGGCAATGTTGCACAGCTTATAAGCCAAGGTATGCAAGTGATCTCATTAGTTGACGGCATCCAAGGTAATCAACTGATGCCTATGCAGCCCCATGAACTTAAACACATAGACTACGCGATCATTCAGGCTAGGTTTGCTGTGGCGGAAAATGGCGCAATATGGGTAGACAGTGAACAATTGAATGGCATAAACACCAATACTCACAGAGTGCTACCTTTCATTTGCGAGAACCTAATAATGGTGCTGAATAAAGACAATATTGTTGCAACCATGCATGATGCGCCAGAAAAAATGCACTTGCATGCTGGTGACTTTGGGACATTTATTGCAGGTCCCAGTAAAACGGCCGATATTGAACAAGCATTAGTAGTGGGAGCCCATGGTGCGTTCAGTTTAAAGGTATATTTGATTTAAGCATAAAGTAACCTCAGCTCGGCATAATAAACACTGAGCAAACAGCCATTTGTCTTTGTTACTGAGTTCCATTAACCTGCAATAGGCCAGCTATTGACGAGTTAATGTGCCTTGTTTTCAAAAAAATGACAACTTTGCGTCACAAAAAGCTTAATCGTTTGAATTTAGCTTATTGAACTCATCTATTAAACCGAGTTGAGGGTAAAGTCTTAAATTCGTCGTTCGTAATGGATTACCCCAACGCTCGTTTGATAATTAATCCATTGCGAAAATAGCCTCTGCACGACTCAACATAAATTCGATAAATAATTGTACTTTTCGGGGCTGCTGTTTACGCTGATGATATAACAAACAAATTCGGCGGTTTTCACCCTGCCACTGTGGTAATACCCGAATCAAATCCCCATTTTGTAATTGCTGTTTCACAAACAATGAAGGTCCATACATTATCCCGCCATCATCAACACATGCCTTAATTGCCCCGTGTAAATCAGCTAAGGTCATTTTGGCCTCACCTTCATAATAATATTCTTGGTCGCCGTGCTTTAAAGTCCAATTAAATAATGGCCACACCTTAATTAAACGATGGTGATGAAGCTGGTTGGGATAGTCTATCTTTTCAGACTGTTGAAGATATTTGTTTGAAGCATATAAACCATAATGCAATACCCCCAATGATTGCGACACCCAAGACGAATCAGGCTGAGCGCCGCCGACAATAGCAACATCAACCCCTTGGTCGATTAAATCTACCGTTTGATTATTTTGGCTAATATGCAAATTAATATCAGGATATAGCTTAGAAAAGTCATTCAACGTCTGCATCAATATCATCGAGGTAATTGAAATCGGCGTAGCAATTCTTAAGGTACCACTGGGTGCAGATGTGGTTTGCTGATTCAAATCATCAAACTGATTAATCAGTTGATAATATCGTTCAAATAACTCAGCCCCTTCTTCCGTTAAACGCAACTTACGGGTACTGCGCATGATCAATTGGGTATTTAAGCTGGTTTCTAGTTTGGCAATTTTTCGGCTAACCGTTGCCACTGGTATATTTTGTAACTGGCTAACCTGTGAAAAGCCGCCTGCGCTGACCAAATGGACAAATAAATGAATCAGCTGTAAATCACTTGGGCAATGAGGGTTCATTGGTTTTCATCGAGGATTGCAGGGTTGGCTACTATATCATTTTGCCTTAGAGGTAGTACACAGTTGGCATAAACAACCAATAATGAAAATCTTTAAAAGCGGCGATAAACGCCGCCGTTATTATTACACTTTAAAGTGCGCGACCAATTTAGCAAGTTTTTCAGAACCTTGTTCAATTTGACTGCTATTTTGATTGATGTCCTGATTATATTCCCTGTTCTCAACTGACATGTCGTTGATACGAGTAATATTCATATTTAACTCCGCAATAACCGCACTTTGCTCTTCTGTTGCGGCTGCTATTTGAATATTCATTTGTGATATTTGCTCAATTGAATTTTTGATCTCATCAAGTGCGCCAACCACTTGACCTGTTTCTGAAACCGTTTCATTTGATTTGATTTTCGCTCTTGCAACCGAAGCATTAACACTGTCTATCGCGTGACGAATGGCATCGATAATACCGTTAATTTCTCGGGTTGAATCTTGCGTTCTGCTGGCAAGGGTGCGCACTTCATCTGCCACAACCGCAAACCCCCTTCCAGCTTCGCCGGCTCTAGCGGCCTCAATTGCAGCATTAAGGGCTAATAAGTTTGTTTGCTCAGCAATACCTACGATCACATCTAATATCTGACCAATTTTACTCGAACTAATTTGCAGTCCATTAACCACTTCTTCAGTATGAATAAGTTCACTAGAAAGCTCATTAATTTTACCCATGGCATTATCTACCACTTTGGCGGTTTTATCCGCTTCAGCATCAGCAGAATGCGCACTTTGGGCTGCAAGTTGCGCATTAGAAGCTACTTCTGAGGCCGTCATCGACATTTCATTAATAGCTGTGGCAACATTCTCAGTTTCCATCTGTACATTTGTTGAAACCTGATTAGCTTTTTCAGCAATGGCTGACATGCCACCCGCTAACTCAGTACTGTGTTGAATAGACTCTCCCACAGAAGCAATGACATTCTGAATTTTGGAGGTAAACATATTAAAGTGAGTGGCAATCTCTTTTAATTCGTCCCCACCTTCTTCTGATAATCGCAAAGTTAAATCACCCTCACCTTTAGCCACATTTTCAAAGGCCGTTATAGTCGAGCGCATCGGCACTGAAACGCTCTGAATAATAATATAAAGAAAAATAAGAACTGGCAGCCAAACTAACGCCAGTAACAACATGTAATCATAAACAAATTCGCTTTCTTGTGCGTTAATATCATCAACATAAATACCGGTTCCAATTATCCAATTCCAAGGGGAGAATTTTTTAACCACTGACATTTTAGGACTTGGAGTTTCTTGATTTGGCTTGTTCCACATGTAATCAACTCTGGCTGAATCTTGAGTATTAGTTCTATCAATCATCAATTGGAATAACTTTATCCCGTCAGGATCTTTCATTCCTATTACACTGGTATCAACAAGTTTTTTGGCAAAGGCATGTTGAATCATCATGCCTTGGGTGTTTATCGTAAAATAGTATTCTTGCCCAGCGTAGCGTAAGTGATCGAGCGCGGCGATAGCCGACATTTGCGCCTGCTCGATTGTTAACTCACCTTGCTCACTACGTTGATAATATTGATCGACCACAGCAGTTGCCGCATCAACTAACGCATGTAGTTTGGCTTCCTTTTCGGCGATCAGTACATTATCTATACGGCTAAGGGCAAATAGAAACATTAAAATGGTTGCCACAATGCTGAGTACTAACATTCCGAGTAATCGTTTCGAAATGCTCATTTTTCGTAATAGAAGGTTTATAGCGTTCATATAACCACCTGACAGGATTAAAAAAATAAAGTAAAGTATTTTTTACCTTAAAAAGTTGTGACACTCTAGAGACTATATCGTTAAAACAAAACTCACCTTTAGTCTGATGTGTTGAACTGTTTAGTTATTATTATCTTTCTAAATTTGGGTCAATTCCGACAGTTTGTCAAATGTAAAACACAATAAATCAGTATGTTAGATAACTCTAAAGTGGTATAAGTACCATTGATGAACAAGTGTATTCGAGGTGTTTTATATCACCTTTAAACTAAACGTATTAAAGGAACATTCATGCACAGAACCAACATCGTTATCACAGGTGCAAGTTCAGGTCTTGGTCTTGGTATGGCAAAACAATTTGCGCTAAAAAACCATAATCTGGCTTTATGTGCCCGTCGTGTCGAACAACTAACGTTACTCAAAGAAGAATTACTATTAATCAACCCAAATATAAAAGTGCATATTTATCAGCTGGATGTAAATGACCATGAGGCAGTTTTTTCTGTATTTAAACAATGTCAAAAACAAATGGGATCAATTGATAGGATTATTGTCAACGCAGGCATTGGCAAAGGCGCATCAATTGGAACAGGTTTTTTTAAAGCGAACTTAGCTACTGCTCAAACCAACTTTATTGCCGCCATTGCCCAATGCGAAGCTGCAATGGAAATATTTAGACAGCAAAACAGTGGTCATCTAGTGACAATATCATCAATCAGTGCCGTTAGAGGGTTTAGACGAGCAATGACCGTTTATGCAGCAACCAAAGCTGGACTCACCTCTTTATCTGAGGGGATAAGAATTGATGTGATGCACACACCAATCAAAGTGACCTGCGTTCATCCAGGTTTTATTCGAACGGAAATAAACGAAAACGTCAAAACAGTTCCTTTCAGGGTAGATTTAGAAACTGGCTGTAAAGCTATTGTTAAGGCCATCGACAAAGAAAAAGGTAATGTGTATGTCCCAAGTTACCCTTGGGCTTTTTTACACTGGATACTTCGGGTTTCGCCTTTACGCTTGATCAGAAAAATGAGTTAACCGCTTTCTTCAAGGCTGTAATTGCAAAAAACCAAACATTACTATTTGGTTTTTTTGAGATGATTTTACCGCTTTTAAGACATTATCTTTTATAGAAAAAACCAACAACATAAGCAAGCGCTAAGCGGCGACGACTTGCTTAGCCTTACGTAATGGATGTAAGCGGTTATGCATCACTTTAATGGTATCAAATTGATTGAGTGTCTTGGTATCAGATAAAGCACAAGACTTAGATAGAAGCATCACAGTAGCGGCTTGTAGACTGTCTTCAACCACTAAAACTAACACACCTACACCATTGCAATTAAGTTGAAATAATTTACCTGTGCTGCAAAATACACATTCATCACTGGCACTGAAAAACCATGATTTTGGCATTTGAGGTTTAAGTAAGAAATGTGCAGCTGTAGCATTGAGTGCTGTTTGAACCACCCCTGCATCGGAAATGTGTAACACCTTAGGTAAAATTTCAAGCAAGCGAATATAATATTTAGCGTGTTCAACACTAAATTCTGTCATTCCTAACGCATCAGGAATAAGTAGCTTTGTCTTATATGGGGTTAAGAACTCCATCTCGGAACCTAACGATATACTTAGCTGCTGATATCTTGTGTTAAATTCCCAATGCCAGTCCTTATTTGGCATTAATAACATGATGCAATTTCACCTAAAAATTGAATACTTTTTGATAATAGATGATATTTCGTTCAATATCAAAATTATTTTATAAATTTTTATCTATATTTCATCATGTTAGAATCATGTGCGATCGCTATGTTGCGATCGCGGCATGATTTTTGATCAGTAATTTGACAAATCAGTCGTTATTTTGAACGATAAGCAGAAACGATCTCTGACACTAATTTTGGTCCTTGGTAAATAAAACCACTATAAATCTGCACCAGCGTTGATCCTGCAGCAAATTTATCATTTGCATCCTGTGCAGAATTGATCCCACCCACACCAATGATCGGGATCTGGCCATTTAAATAACCCGCTAAGGTTTTGATCACTTTTGTAGAAAGATCGGTTAATGGCTTACCACTTAACCCACCCATCTCTTCTGCATGTTCAAGCCCTGCTACTGCATCACGACTTAACGTGGTGTTAGTCGCTATCACACCATCAAATTGATTTTTAATCAGTGAATCAGCAATAGACTTAATTTCTTCATCAGTTAAATCTGGCGCAATTTTCAATGCAACTGGCACATACTTACCATACTTTGCCGCTAATTCAGTTTGCTTAGCTTTAATTGACCCCAGTAAATCATCTAATAATTCACCGTACTGTAAGGTACGTAAACCCGGGGTGTTAGGTGATGAAATATTCACTGCAATATAAGCACTGTACTGATATACCTTATCCATACAAATTAAATAATCGTCTTTACCCTGCTCTACTGGAGTGTCTTTGTTTTTACCTATATTAACGCCCACTAAGATATCAGACTTTTTTGCCATCAAATTACGGACTAAATTATCAACACCTTTATTGTTGAAGCCCATTCGGTTGATGATGCCTTGTGCAGGCTTTAGACGAAATAATCGTGGTTGGTCGTTACCAGGCTGTGGACGAGGTGTGACTGTGCCAACTTCAACATGACCAAAACCCATTGCATGAAAAGCATCAATAGACTCGCCGTCTTTATCTAATCCTGCCGCTAATCCAACGGGATTTGGAAAGGTAATCCCCATACATTCTACTGGTACTTGGGCAACATTTTGACGATAAAAGCAATTAAGCGGCGTATTGCCAGTCATTTTTAAACTGCCAATAGCGACGTTATGAGCCAGCTCAGGGTCAATCTGAAACATGACTTTTTGTGCGAGTTTGTAAAACATGTTTTCTCCTTGGCCTAAAAAAAGCCCCGGCAATCGCCAGGGCTAGTTCGTATTATAAAGAATTACTTCTGACCTTCGCAATGCAAAATCAGTAAGTTAAGTTCACGTAAGGCGACTGAGAACTTAGCAAATTCATGTGTTTGAGATACTTTAAAGTCAGCTAACATATGATACCAACGCTGGAGTAAAGTTTTATTACTCTTTATCCACTCATTAATCACAGTGTCCGCATCACAGGTATCACTACAAGTACGCAGTACCGCTGAACTAAGCGCACGTTGTTGCCAATCCAATTCTTCACGGAATGCCGCACGTGCTAATGCTTGCCAATGGTTAGCGACTGGTTGAGCACTAATTTGCTCTAAGAACCAGTGCAGTTCAACTTTTGCACCTAACTTAAAGTAAGTTTCAGAGACTAAATCTACTGATTTATTCTCAATTTCAGCAATTTGAGCAATATCTAACGCAGAGAATAATGTACTCATTTTAGCAACGACTTTAGCGACAGCCATTGGTACATTTTCTTTGGTTAAAGAATTAATCTCTGCTGAAATCGCTTTCACTTCAGCGGCAATCATATATTGATCAACGTTGTCTTTGAGCTTTTCAAACACAGGCTTAAAGAATTCAACTGTTTGTTCAATGTTATGACTACGGTTACGATGACGAATAAACCAACGGCAAGCACGGCGCATATTACGGCGTAATTGATGTAGCATCTCACCTTGAACGATTGCTGGAATAATCCCGTTCAAATCGGTTATTGATTTAGTTAACTCATCTAAACCAAATACTTCACGTGCCATAGTGTAACAAATGGCAGCTTCAGCAACTGAGGCACCAGTCTCATCTTGCATACGTTGAACAAAATTGAAGCCCATGTCATTGACTAATTCATTCGCCAGTGAAGTTGCAATAATTTCTCCACGTAGTGGATGATTTACCATCTTATCTGCATATTTGGCTTGTAATTTCTTAGGGAAGTAAGCCACCAATAATTTACTTAAGAAACTGTCTTCAGTAATTTCTGGTGTCACTAACTGCTCTTTCAATACCATTTTTGCGTAAGCAACCAAAACCGATAGCTCTGGACGTGTTAATGCACGGCCATTTGCAAGACGTTCTGCGAGATCATCATCCGTTGGTAAGAACTCTAATGCACGATCTAACTTACCGTCTTTTTCAAGATAATGAATGAAGCGTATTTGCTCTTTTAACTGAGATACACCATGTACTTGAGTCACAGAAATCGTACGCGTTTGGTCTTTACAGTCTTGAAGTACAATTTCGCTCACTTCATCAGTCATTTCTTCAAGTACACGGTTACGTTGTTTCACGGTTAACTCACCGGCAGCAACTAATGTATTTAAGAAAATCTTAATGTTTACTTCGTTATCTGAACAGTCAACACCCCCCACGTTATCGACGAAGTCAGTATTCATGCGACCGCCATTGGCTGCATATTCAATACGACCAAGTTGGGTACAACCTAAGTTACCACCCTCACCGATAATTTTCGCGCGAACTTCGTTTCCGTTTACACGCAGTGCATCGTTGGCACGGTCGCCCACTTCAACATGAGATTCTTTGCTTGATTTAACGTAAGTGCCAATACCGCCATTCCATAACAGGTCGACAGGCATTTTCAATAATTCTTTTAACAACTCAATCGGATTCATGGTGTCTTTATCTGTAGACAACATGGCTTTGATTTCAGGAGTTAATTTTAATGATTTAGCCGAACGTAAGAAGATCCCACCGCCCTTGGAGATTAACTTGGCGTTATAATCTTCCCAACTAGAACGTGGTAATTCAAATAAACGTTTACGTTCAATGTAGCTTTCAGCAACATTTGGATTTGGGTCGATAAAGATATGCATGTGGTTAAAAGCAGCCACTAGCTTGGTGTGTTCTGATAACAACATACCGTTACCAAAAACATCACCCGCCATATCACCTATACCTAAACAGGTAAAATCAGTGGTTTGACAATCAACACCAATTTCGCGGAAATGACGCTTAACCGATTCCCAGCCGCCTTTAGCAGTAATACCCATTTTCTTATGGTCATAACCATTACTACCACCAGAAGCGAACGCATCACCTAACCAGAAATCATATTCAATTGCGATTGAGTTAGCGATATCTGAGAAAGTCGCTGTACCTTTGTCAGCAGCAACAACTAGATATGGATCATCTTCATCGTGACGAACAACATCAACCGGTGGCACAACTTCGCCATTTTTAATGTTGTCAGAAATGTCTAACAAACCACGAATGAATAAACGGTAACACTCTTGACCTTCAGTGAAGAATGCCTCACGACCGCCCTCTGTTGGCAACTGTTTACACACAAAGCCACCTTTTGCACCTACAGGTACAATTACGGTGTTTTTAACTTGTTGTGCTTTAACTAAACCTAACACTTCAGTACGGAAATCTTCACGTCTATCAGACCAACGTAAACCACCTCGAGCAACTTTACCGCCACGTAAATGAACACCTTCAACTCTTGGCGAGTAAACAAAGATTTCGAATTTTGGCAGTGGCTTTGGCATTTCTGGAATTAAATTCGGTGCAAATTTAAATGACGTATAAGCTTTATTATTACCATTGGCATCAGTTTGATAGAAGTTGGTACGCAAGGTTGCGTTAATTAAATCTAAATAACGACGAATAATACGATCATCATCAAGACTTGAAACATCATCAAGCTGCTTGTTTACTTGCTCTAAAAACTTGCTTAGTGTGCGAGTTTTTAATTTAGGGTTAAACTTGCGAATAAACATCTTCACAAGTAAATCGGCAATTTTCGGATAACGACTGAAGGTTTCTTCAATATAAGACTGGCTAAAGGTTGCATCGATTTGACGCATATATTTAGCATATGCACGTAAAATTGATACTTCACGACCGTTTAATCCAGTTGAAAGCACCATGCGGTTGAAGCCATCGTCTTCCAGCTTTTTCTGCCACACAAGTGATAATGCCGTTTGGAAACGTTCTTGGCTATCAGCTAGGTTTTCGATTGCAGCACCCTGGACTGTCATTAAGAAGTCAAGGATCCAGAAGGTGTGCCCATCGCCAGTTTTAACTTCATAAGGACGCTCATTAATCACGCGTAAACCAAAGTTTTCAAGCATTGGTAATACATCAGATAAATGAATAGGCTCATCTTTATGGAACAGTTTCAAACGTACTTTGTTGTCATTCAGCGCTGTTTCTTGCGGTTGATAGAACAACATACCCAATTTGTGATCGTCGTCTAATGCTTCAAGGTGCTGAAGATCAACTACAGCAGAACTGGGTAATACATCATCTTTGTAACTTTGTGGAAAGGCGTTCGAGTAACGTTTAGTTAAGCCTGTACCAGCTTGTTCGCCTAAGGCATTGTTTAATGCCGAATGTAATTTATCATCCCATGAGCGAGCAGCTTCTATAAGGTTGTGTTCAATAGCGGCCACATCTACATCCATATTATTGTTGTCGACTTTGATAATGTAATGCGTGCGAGCCAAAGTAGACTCTGAGAAATATGTTGTAAATTCAACATCTTCATTACTATTAAAGTGCTGGGCAAGAATTCGTTGCGTATCTTGACGGAACTTGGTGTTATAGCGGTCTTTAGACACATACACTAAACACGATAAGAAACGACCAAATCCATCTTTACGTACAAATAACTTCAACTTATCTCGGTCTTGCATCTGCAAAACACCATGAGCCATATGCGAAAGTTCTTCAACTTTTGCTTGTATTAACTCATCACGGGGCAAGTTTTCAAGAATATTCAGCAACGCTTTGTAATCGTGCGAACGTGGTGCAAGACCTGACAGGTCCAGTACACGTTGTACTTTCTCAGCAAGCAATGGAATTTCACGTGGGCTGCGATTATAAAGATTAGATGCATATAAACCGATGAAACGATCTTCACCAATGACATTGCCTTTTTTATCGAAACGTTTGATGCCGATATAATCAACATACGCTGGACGATGAACACGACTTTTTGCAGAGCTTTTAGTCAAAACCAGTAAACTTGAGTCTAATGCCTCTTTTCGTGCACTGTCTGATAGGGTCGATAGTAACAAACCTCGATCACTCGAAGCATTTTTAGAACGGCTCATTAAACCTAAGCTCGTTTCTAGATCAGGTACTAATTCCACATCACCTTCAACACGTTTTAAGTCATAGTAACGATAACCTAATAGGGTAAAGTGATGGTTATTTAAGTAAGTTAGATAATTAACTGCTTCAGCCAACTCAGCTTTATCACCTGGAAATGGACGCTTAGGTAATTGCTTAATGGTGTCAGTCAACTTCACTGACATTTTTTCCCAATCAACAACTGATGCAACAACATCGGCAAGCACTGACTGAATTTCTTTTTCAATCGCTTTTATATCAGCATCGCTACTTTGCTTATCAATTTCAATTAAGAAAACTGCGATATTATCGCTGTTTTTAGGTGCGTTATTTACAAAACTCACCTGGGTTACTGATTTTTTATCACGCACAACCGCTAATGGCGTATGCAGCATGACATGAGCGGTAATTCCCATTCTGTTTAATGCCATAGTCAAAGAGTCGACTAAAAACGGCATATCAGGTTGAATCACTTCAATCACACTGTGGCTTGACTGCCAACCATGCTTAGACTGTGTTGGATTAAAAACTCGTATATGGGTGTCAGTTGGTGCAGTTTTGTTTAAGGCATTCCAAAGACTAACTACCGCGCCATATAAATCACTGTCATTTCGGACATTGAGGTCGTCACGTGACATATGGGTGTAGAGACATTGGGCAAACTGTTCAACTTGCTTTGCTTGTGAATTAGGGATTTTTGAATGAATCAAATTGACTACATTTTCTAGTAGTACAGAAGGCATTGCATCTTTAAAGGCCATGTTGCAGATTCCTTAAGCGTCTATGGCAGCGCTTTTATCATTTTATGGATGCTTCGGCTTGTTTGGCTCAGTAATTTGGTTACTGAGATCTGCGGCAAAGTTTATTACTAAATTGCTGCTATATCGAGGAAAATTTTAGTGGTAGATCCTCTATTTATCCAGTTTCATAGCTGATATTTTGTTTAAAATGCAATTAAACGCGCCGATTTAGATTAACTATGCAAAAAAAAATGGAGAGCAATGCTCTCCATTTTAATTAAGCTGTTGTTTTTAATTTGGTTTACGCCAAAACAATGCAGAAAGTGCTGGCAGGATAATAATCGCTCCTAACATATTTACTAAAAACATAAATGTTAACAAAATTCCCATGTCCATTTGGAATTTGAGCGCTGAAAAGAACCAAGTACTCACACCAATAGCTAAAGTTAATCCAGTAAAGATTACAGCACTGCCTCGTTCAACCAATGCTTCGAAATAAGCTTGTTGTACCGCCATACCATTACTGAGTTTATTAGACATAGTGGATAAAATATAAATACCATAATCCACACCAATACCCACACCCAGTGCAATAACGGGTAAAGTACTGACCGCAAGACCAATATCAAGCATGGTCATAAGCGCTTGAGCTAAAGTTGATACAACATATAGAGGAATAATAACCGCAATCGTTGCTTTCAGAGATTTAAAGCTAATTAAACACAGGAAAAACACCGCACCATAGACATAAATCATCATAGGTAATTGCGCTTCGCTGACCGCTTCATTTGTCGCAGCCATAACCCCAACAGGACCAGATGCCAACTTAAACTGCAACTTATCGCTATTAAGTTCAGCTGCCACTTGCTTAACCTTATTAACAACAACTTCAATGGTTTCTGCCTTGTGATCTTTTAAGAAAAGATACACAGGCATCACAGAACAGTTACCGTTTAATAAACCTGAAGTAGTTGGTACTTGACCCACAGCTTGCACCAAACTAGCTGTTGTACGGGGTAAAATTTGCCATTTAGGATTACCTTCGTTAAACCCAGCATTTACCGCTTTGGCAATGGACGCCAAGCTCGCTGTCGATTCTACCCCCGGAGTATTGCCTACCATCCATTCAAATTGGTCAATTTGACTAAGCATAGAGTGATAAGTACAGGCCTCTGGCTCAGCTTCAACAATCACTGTCATCACGTCTGTGGTGATAGAAAAATGATCCGTGATAAAAAATGTATCAAGGTTATAACGTGAATCTTGATGAAGCGCGGGCGCGCCACCTTTTAAATCACCAATTTTCATTTCGGTTGCTTTCATAAAGCCCACACCATATAAAACGGCTGTGCAGCTTAAAACAATCACCGCATATTTGGGTGTCGCAAACTTAGACAAGCTACGCCAAATATTCTCAATTTTTTGCTTTTGAACAGGATCTTCTTCGGCATTAGATAAATTGGTGTAAGAGATCACCAAAGGAAGCAAAATAAGGTTAGTAAGGATAATCACCCCTACTCCTAAAGAAGCTGAAATCGCTAACTCACGTATAATACCAATATCGATTGCAAGCAAGGTTAAAAATCCTACGGTATCGGAGAGCAACGCGACACCACCAGGAACTAATAAGCTACGGAACGCTGAAGCTGCAGCTGCTTTAGTGGCTTGACCATCAATAACTCGACGTCGTACCGCATTGATCATTTGTACGCCATGACTCACGCCAATCGCAAATACCAAAAATGGCACCAAAATCGACATGGGGTCGAGACCAAAGCCAACGACGGTTAATAATCCTAATTGCCAAATCACCGCCATTAAACTGCACATTAACGGTAAAATGGTAAGCATTATTGACTTGGAGAAGAGATACACCATCACTGCGGTTATGAGGATAGCAATGAGGAAAAACAGCAATACCCCTTTAGCACCGTCTGCAACATCACCTGCCATTTTAGCAAAGCCGATAATATGGATTTTAATATTGTCGTTTTCAAACTGGCCACGAAGCTTTTCTTCGAGTTGATTAGCAAATTCAATGGTATTTAATGCTTCACCGGTATCAGGATTAAAATCCATCAACTGTGCTGATACCATCGCGGCTGAATAGTCATTAGCAATTAACCGCCCAACAATACCTGCTTTTTCAATATTATCGCGTACAACAGTTAAACCATATTCGTCAGTTCTAAAATCGGCTGGAATAACTGGACCGCCCGCAAAACCATCTTCAACCACTTCAGTAAAACGAGTTGAAGGAGAAAAAAGTGATTTAACCTGCGAACGCTCGACTCCATCGATAAAAAACAGCTCATCGTGTACTTTTTTCAAAGTGTCAAAAAATACCGGGTTAAAAATATTACCGCTGGTATCTTCAACCGCCACCATAATGCCATTGGCACCACCAAACTCTTTTTGGTGCTTAGTGTAGGTTTGCATGTAAGTGTGATTTAACGGGATATTCTTACTAAAGGCCGCATCCATTTTAAGCTGGCTGGCTTGGTATCCTAAAAATACCGTAATAAAAATAAAAGATATGATCACCCACATGCGATTGCGGAATAAGTGAGTTTCGAAACTATTGACCAGTTTTTCTAACATCTTGTCGGCCCTATTATTGTTGTTTTAATCTTAATAGTGGCTACTAAAAAAACAGTAGCTTTAAGGATGAACAAATCATCTTTTATGTTATCAAAATGAATTAGATAACATCTTATTATTGTCTTTAAACGATTTGGTGCAGTGAGTATGAACATTGATTGCCTTGGTGAAACAGTATCAACATTTACCCATAAACACGGTTACTTTGGCAATTGGAAAAGCCCTTTAGTACCCGCAAACCAAACTTCACCTTTATTATTTCTAGCCACTGAAACGATATTTTCTCCTTGACGGCGAGCAACCAACTCTGCTTTATCACCATCAACTTTCAAAATAATTCCAGCATTGCCAACAAGATATAAATCATCACCATTAACTAAAGCACCATTGATTGATGATTCAACCGGTAATTCAATTTGTTGCCAATCATTTAATAAACTAGATGCCTTAAACACATGACCGCGTAACCCCATGACATACACATCATCACCATGGGTAATGGCATTAAACATTGAACCATCATAATCAAACTCTACACGTGAGAATGTTCGCCCCATATCATCGGATACAGCGACTAATCCAAGTTCACCCACCATGAGTAAACGATCATCATCAAGGTTAATTATTCGATTAAAATGAGGTAGTAATGCGGCACGTTCAGACAAATATAACTGTTCATCTTGTTGCTTTATTTCATTTAAATATGCAACGTCTTCTTCAAATAGTAATTCTTGATGAAACTCATCTTGCCATGTTTTACCGCCATCTTCTGTACGATAAAATAAACCATAAGCCCCAATAGCCACTCCATGTTGTTCAGAGAAAAAACGGACATCTAAAAAAGGTTTTTCTAATTCGATTGACGCCATCTGTAATGACCACGTTAAACCGCCATCATTAGTGTGGATGATCGTCGCATCATGTCCAACTGCCCAACCTAATTTTTCATTCAAAAAAAACACGTTATTCAATTGGGTGACTACAGGTGTAGGAACTTGTTGCCATTGTTGCTCTAACACTAAAACATGGCCACGTTGGCCAACGGCAACTAATTTATCACCCGCTTTGGCAATATCAACTAACAATGACGATTGCGCTTGTGGTTGTATTTGTACCGTTAAGGGATCAAGTTGTGCGTTAACTGAAGCAGTATATAAACATGCACTTAATCCTATCGCGACAGCACTGCGAAGCATGCTAACCTTCATACAAACTTCCTTAGATTTAAGGGCGCTAAGCGCCCTTTTATTTAACAAATTCGACTCAAACGAATGAATTAACGAATACCAGCTCGACGCAGTGCATCAGGGGTAAAGTTAGACTCAGATAAGTTTGCATCAAAGTTATACATGCGGCCTTCGTTATCTAATCCCATCGCTAAATAACGACGTGATTGAAGATCATGGAATACTTCTAACGTACTCCATAATGTTGGCACTTCATAATAGTTAATACTATGTGCTGTACCTACGCGATATAACTCATCACGGTTATCGTACATATCTGTTAAAGACACCTGCCAAGAATCTTCATCAATGTAGAACACACGAGTCTTATAAATATGACGCATGCCATCTTTTAATGTCGCTTTGACTTCCCAAACACGGTGTTTTTCCCAACGAGCATATTCTGGATTGATATGACCAGGTTTCAGAATTTGGTCATACTTAAGTTCATTTGAGTGCAACTTATAATCATTGTAAGGAATAAAGATTTCTTTCTTACCTACCAGCTCCCAGTTATATCGAACAGGCGATCCGTTGAACATGTCAAAATCATCTGTTGTTCTTAGACCATCAGACACTGTACCGGGTGTATCGAAGGCAACGTTTGGCGCTTTACGTACACGACGCTGTCCAGTGTTATAAGTCCATGCCTGTCGAGGTAATGCCTCTTGATCCATGGTCTCTTTAACAAGCAACGCAGTACCAGCTAAACGTGCTGGTTGGGTCACAACTTGCTTAAAGTAGAACAAAGTATTGGTTTCTTTTAACTTGTCCAATGTGATTTCAGGACGAGTATACTCAAAACGAATTTCTTCAGCGTTTTCTACTAAAGTGTATGAACCACTTGAAGTTGGAGCCGCTTGGCTACGATAAGTCTCAACATCAACACCACGGTAACGCAAAATATGGTTCCAAATAACTTCTAGACCATCTTTAGGAATGGGGAATGGCACGCCAATTGTTGCACCAGAAATACCATTGCCTTGCGCAACAAGTTCAGCTGAAGTTGCATTGACTTTAATAGCATCATAAACATATTGAGGTACAGATGCGGTACGGCGGGTTTCATAAACATTCATTTGATATGTATCAGGATACAATTCAAAAAGCTTGTTTTGACCAGGCGTTAAATACTCTGCGTACTGTGCTTTATTCGCATTAGTGATTGTGAATAAAATTTTGTCGTTAGGAAAAGGATTTAAGTGATGCATGCCTTTTTCATAACCCGCAACAGGCTTAGTAATACCACCGTCCCATGCGGGAATAGAGCCGTCGGCGTTTGCAGCTTTTTCAGCACCCATTGGTGTTAAGCTTGTACCTAATTTAGCAGCATCAGCTTCTGATACTTTCGCCATCGCAACAGGTGCGCCTAGCGCCATTATCACTGCTGCCGATAATATCGTCAGTTTTTTCATTATTATTATCCTTTTAAATCGAATACTTGACGTTAAACGAGACATAATCTCGGTCTTCCATCACGTTCGTTGTTCCCACGCCACCGAAGAAGCTGTTGTAAGAAAAATCAACGCCCCAACGGTTTTGGTAATCAAAATTCACACCTAATGCTACAGATTTTTTACCTTCAGTGAATAAGAACATTGGGTCTGGCGTAATACCGTCGACATCGTGAGAGAAAATAACTCGTGGTGCCACGTTCACACCCGCAAATACGTTATTGAAATCCGCTTTAGCGACTAAACGATATCCCCAGGCGAAATCAGTTGGGAATGGATTGGTTTCAGGACCATTATGTAAAGCTTGAATAATACCAGTCATATCTGGATTACCACCAGAACGTCCGGTGCCAGGGCCATTTAAGCGTAATTCATCAAAGCCTGGCATATCATGGATCCACACACCGCCAACTTCCGCTAACATAGTAAGGTTATCAGTTCCCAAAGTAGGACCAAATAAGTGAGTTAATGTCATTTGAGCTTGAGTGGTATCTAGCTGAATAAAACCATCAACCGTTGCACCAGGTGCAACAACATCCATTTGCGAAATACCATCTAAATCTGGTCTATAATATGGAAGATTTTTATCAATATTTGCTAGCTGCTGAGGCATAGCCGCGAAAAGTAATTCAACGTCATCAATCTGCAAAGGCTCATCAACACGGTGAGCTATTTCACCCGCTACAGAGGTATCACCGACTAAAGTGTTAAAACTAAAGCCATATAATTGGATGTCTTCAGGGTAAACAATTTGTGCTTTAGTGAAGGTTTCCATGCTTAGCAGTAATTCACGGTCAATTTGACCTTGGCTTGCTGCCAACTTAGCATAATCACCACCAACTGCGGCAGCAGTGAAGTTAGACGCGGTACCACTGATTAATGGGCGGCGACTATGGTAGTTCATATAGTACAAACCAAATTCAGTTTCATTGAGTTCAGGTGAATAAAAACCTAATTTCACACCGTACTGACCATCGTCACTTGGTTTAGCTTCATCTTGAATTAAAGCCGCTTTAGTTGAATAAGCTAACATTGCCGAAGCCATCGCAGGGTTGAAACCAGTGGCTGCAGCATTTTTATAAAGCGCTTGATATTCAGAGATTAAGAAGTCTAAATTAATATCAGGGTTAGCATTAAAGCCTAACTGCGCATTTTGGTTATAACCACCAAATCCAGCGAAATCGTTAGTCGCAAAGTTAGAGCCAGGCGTTGGAACCCAAATAGGCTCCCACTGATACTGATAGAATGCTTCAACGTTGAGGTTTTCTGTTAATCCCAAAGATGCCCACACCATACCTTGCGGACGGAATGCTTCTTTAAGCTCAGCACCTGGGGCATTAAGAATGTTTAAATCGACTGGGTTTATCACACCAATACCATGCGGGATTAAGGTGCTTTCGCCCCACGAAACGACTTGATTACCAACACGAACAGACAATGGGTTTTGACCATCGTTTAAATCCCAGTTAGCGTAAACAAAAGCATCTAATAAACGTACATCTTTACATTGAACTTCTGAAGCACGGTTATCTGCACACGGGTCAAATTCTTTACCCGTAAGAGGATCGTTGAAATCATAACTACCATTATTCAATTTGCGGTCGTAAAAATACATGCCACGAACGAACAGACCGTAGTTTTCATATTTCAATGATAATTCATGAAGTCCTTTAACAATTTCAGAGGTGGTGTCACCTTGAGAGTAAAGTAAGTTACTTAAATCATTGTTGCTTGAATAAGAGCCTGGTTGAGCCCAGATTTCTGCTGAGGTGTATTTAGTGTTTGAGAACGCTGAGTAGCCTGACCAGTCAAATTGAGGCTGATTAACCTTACCAATTTGGCCTTCCCAATCACGCTCCCCAACACGCCAGCTAGCACCAACGGTCCAGGTAGAATCAAATGTACCCTCTACATCTCCCCAATTGAATGAGAAAGCGGAAACATTTGGACTCATTCCTAAACACAAAGCCGACATTACCCCCAAAGTAATGGCCGACTTGTTAAATTTTTTCTTAACAATATTCATTTTAGCTCATCTCCGTAACCTGCTGGAATCGTTGTTATAGGAATTTAAACCAACATCTTGTTAGCCCACAGGCAACACCATTGTTACAGCATTTAACCTTGTTGAGCAAGGCCAAAACAGAGAAAATATGCAATAAAATTAACGTGGTTAACCATATCGTTACAACTAAAATAGGCCAGATATTTGAATTAACGAATAAGGAATGAAAACAGATGGGAAGCAAGCGATTAAAAACATTTTATTTCAGTAGTTTATTTGAAAAAGCGATAATCACCTTCCCATAAATTTAATAAATCAAACGTTTGAAGTAATTACTCTAACTTGGTAAGCGATTTATAAGCACCTTTGCTGTCTAACTCCAATTTAAAATTGCCTTGAATGCCATTTAAAGTCAAAAAGGGCCTAAAGTACTTTGCGTTAATTTGTAAATGCCGCCCGTCAACATCAGTTAACGCGACTGAATCACTATACCCCTGATAATATGAAGAAAACTTTCTATAACTGATAAATATATTGAAATAAAACACCATAGTATCTCTTCCACAGTAGACACCGACCACGTTAAATACGTGATTAAAAAAAGGGAAGAGAAATCCTCTCCCCTTCATAGATTAACGACAACTTAGTTCAGCGCTTTATTGACCTTCTCATAAAGATCTTTAGATAAATCGGGTAAATTCTGCAAAGTCACCAATGCCTGCTTCATTAAATCTTGTCTAACTTGGTCAAATTTAGCAAATTGGATCAACGGGGTGATCATACGAGATGCAACTTGTGGATTGGATTTATTTAATTTGATCAAAATCTGCGTCAAATATGCGTATCCAGCTCCATCTTTTCGATGAAATTGATAAGTATTGCCTGCTGCAAATGCACCAATGAGCGAACGAACGCGATTAGGATTACTAAAACTAAAGCTATTATGGTGAGTAAGATGCTTTATCGAATCAATAACATCGTCTGTATTTGATAAAGCCTGTAATGTAAACCACTTATCCATAACTAACGGCGTGGTATGCCAAGTCGCCTCAAAATCGGCTAATAACTTGCTGAGGCAATCAAACTGCCCTGTCATCGCAGCTTTTAGGGCTGCTAGGCTGTCGGTCATATTGGTAGAGCAGTTAAACTGTTCAACAACCAATGTTTCATATTCTTGTGACACTGTAGAGAGTAACGATAAGGCTACGTTTTTAAATGCCCGCGCCGATGGGTTATCAATCACGGTTAATTCACGATACCTTGCAAGTAATTCGTCTTGTGTTGCCGATGCAATTTCTTCAATGACAAATTCACGTGCCATTTGCAAACCATCTAAATCTACCGATGATACTTGCTCAATTAAAGCTGAAGCCGCTGGAAAACTTAGGATTTCAGACACTAAAGCTTGATCTAACCCTGCATCAAGAATAACGCCTCTAAATGCTTCTAATACTCTTGGATCAACCGACATGACTTCTTTGGCTGAAAGCTGCGCAACATTTTCCCAAACCGACTGACTGAATAATTGCACTGACGCTTCCCAACGTGCAACTTCACTGCTAGCAAAACGCATAATATGAACAAGCTGGTCAAAGCTGAATTCATATTGAAGTTTAACTGGCGCAGAAAAGTCTTGCAGTAATGATGCAACAGGTTTTGCTGCAAATCCGTCAAACGTAAATTGTTGTGTGGCTTTCTTCACGTCTAAAACTTTATTAATTACTGAAGCGCCCTCGGCGTTTAATATCTCAATACTAAAAGGAATATGAAGTGTTTGACCTTTAACACCATGACTCTCTACCGATTGCTTGATCGTCAAGGTGTATTGCCCCGACTCAGGATTGAAATCATCTTCAACAATAACTACCGGTGTACCAGCTTGTGAATACCAACGACGGAATTGTTGTAAATCTTTGCCACTCGCCTCTTCCATTGCATTAACAAAATCATCGCAGGTTACGGCTTGACCGTCATGGCGTTCAAAGTAACACTTCATTCCCGCCTGAAAAGCTGCTTCGCCTAAAATGGTATGCATCATTCTAATGACTTCAGCTCCCTTGTTATATACGGTCACGGTATAGAAGTTATTCATCTCGATCACTGATTCAGGACGGATGGGATGTGACATTGGGCCAGAATCTTCAGCAAACTGTTGGTTTTTCATAACTTTAATGGCATGAATACGATTAACTGCACGAGAACCTAGATCTGAGCTAAATTCTTGGTCACGAAAAACGGTTAACCCTTCTTTCAAACTAAGTTGAAACCAATCTCGGCAGGTAACACGGTTTCCAGTCCAGTTATGGAAATATTCATGACCAACAACAGATTCGATGCCATGATAGTCTTCATCTGTTGCACTGGCTTTATCGGCTAAAACATATTTGGTATTGAAAACGTTTAAGCCTTTATTTTCCATTGCTCCCATATTGAAAAAATCAACGGCAACAATCATATATATATCAAGATCGTATTCAAGCCCGAAACGTTCTTCATCCCATTTCATCGACTTTTTAAGCGAAATCATTGCATGATCGGCTTTATGTAAATTGCCTTTATCCACAAAGACCTGCAAGGTTACATTGCGACCTGACATAGTGATGAAATGATCTTCAAGTAAATCAAAATCTCCAGCCACTAAAGCAAATAAATAACTTGGTTTTGGAAAAGGGTCTTGCCAGCGAACAAAGTGACGTCCAGAGCGCGGCATCTCACCTCGTTCGATTACATTTCCGTTACTTAATAGAAATGGAAACTCTGCTTTATCCGCTTCTATTCTTACCGTATAGGTGGCTAATACATCGGGGCGATCTAAAAAATAAGTGATTCGTCTAAAACCCTCAGCTTCACATTGAGTACAATATGCGCCATCGGACATATACAAACCTTCTAGACTGGTATTAGCCTCTGGATTTAATGCGGTAGTGATTTCTAATTCAAACTCTGATTCACTAGTAGCGATGACTAATTGGCTATCTGTTTGACGATATTCACACCCTTTGCCATTTAATTTTACAGAAACTAAATTAAGCTGTTCCCCATCAAGGATCAGATCTAATTGATGCTCATTGCGTCGAGAGACCTTACTTAAAGCTACAACTTTTGTATTCTCACCGTCTAAAATGACATTTAAATCAATATGATTGATAGTAAACGTTGGTGCAGTGTAATCTTTTAAATGTTTGACTTGAGCTTCAGACATTATCATCCCTTAACAATTTTAATTTTTATAACAAAAAACGCGCTAATGCGCGTTTTTAATTGAGTGTATTTAACTATTGAGTAGGCGCTTTGGCTAGCTTTTCTGCGTCAACCATATCCAACATGATAAGTGCGGTTTCATCTAAAAAAGGATCTGGGATTTTTGCATCTTTATCATCTTCAATATCATCTAATGATTTAACCACCTCAAGCCCTTCAGCAACTCGGCGCTCATTAGTTCTATCAAGTGCACGCTTATCATCATCTTCACGAGATTTAATGCGCTCACTCTCAACTAATGAAATGGTTTTATCATCATGGTGTTTTTTAAACTCCGCGATATCGTCATTAATATAGCCAAATTCAACGTCAGCACTAATACGTTGTTGATGCTTAGTTGTTAACTGGTTTACTAACTCAGGAGCGATATTGCCTAAAGTACTGTATTGCGCTACAGGAACTTTGTCCCAAGGCAACGCATTTTTCTCTTCAGACTCACCATACTCACCTGGCTCTAACGCACTTGGATAAAGAATGTCAGGGGTAACACCTTTTAACTGTGTGCTGCCACCGTTAATCCGATAAAACTTTGCAATCGTATATTGAACATGGCCGATTGGCTTCTCATACATATCATAAATACGACCTAAGCTCTTATGCTGCTGTACTGTCCCCTTACCAAAGGTAGGCTCTCCCACAATTAAAGCTCGTTCGTAATCTTGTAATGCTGCAGCAAAAATTTCAGATGCTGAAGCACTGTAACGGTCAACCATCACTGTTAACGGGCCATCATAAGCACTCTTACCGTCATTATCTCTGTTTTGGTTAACTCTACCGTTAGCATCACGAATTTGAACAACGGGTCCCATGTCGATAAATAAACCCGTCAGTAAGGTCGCTTCGGTTAATGCTCCGCCACCATTACCACGTAAATCGATTATGACACCTTCAACTTGTTGCTCTTTTAACTTGGTCAGCTCTTTGGCGACATCTTCAGATAGGTTCATATAAAAACCAGGGATCTGAATCACGCCCACTTTGCGATTGGCAAATTCGCCTTCTTTTGGCTCAACCACTTTAGAGGTTGCTGCGCGATCTTCTAAGCGGATTTTATCGCGTACAATTGTGACATTAAAAGGTTGAGCATTTGCGCCACCTTTTTTAGGCAATATTTGCAGTACAACTTCACTGCCCTTTGGCCCTTTGATCAGTTCAACAACATCATCTAATCGCCAGCCAATAACATCGACTATTTCTTTATCTTTTTGGCCTACGCCAACAATTTTATCTTCAGGAGATAATTTCTCACTTAATGCTGCAGGGCCGCCAGCAACCAAGCTTTTGATGACGGTATAGTCATCATCCATTTGTAATACCGCACCTATACCTTCAAGGCTAAGGTTCATCTCCATTTGGAAACGTTCTGCATTACGAGGAGATAAGTAGCTAGTATGAGGCTCAACCGTTCTAGCAAACGAATTCATAACGGTCTGGAATACATCTTCGCTGTGAGTTTGACTCAAACGTTTGATGGCATTGTTGTAACGCTTAGTTAGGATATCAACAATCTCATCCCATTTTTTACCCGTAAGCTTAAGATTTAGGGCATCGTATTTGACTCTTTGACGCCATAACTCATTTAACTCTTCACCATCTTTAGGCCATGCGGCCTCTTTACGATCAAATTCGTAAGCATCACCCTGCTGGGTAAAATCAAACTCTTGTTCAAGTAAAGTTAACGCGTAAGCAAAACGTTCATATCGACGAGCTTGCAATACATCAAACATTTTATAAGCTGGAGAAATATCACCCGATTTGACCATATCATCAAACTGATCTTTATATTGTTCAAAACCATTGATATCAGCTTGGGTCAAAACGTTACGGCGATAATCAAGTTGCTCTAAAAACCGTGCATAGATTTGTTCAGAGAAAGCGTCATCTAAATCAAAACGATGGTAATGGGCGCGAGTAAATAAGTTAGTGACTCGTTTACTGGCAACTTGATGTTGAGGTTCCTGGGCTAGTTTGGGTAACTCGCTGATTTGAATCGTTGGTGAAATTGCCCATGCAGAGAATCCTGCTAATGCACAAGCAATTGAAGCGGCCAATGTGAGTTTTCGCATCAACAAGTTACTCCTTTAAAATTTATAATAGTATGTGGTCTACACGTACTTTGATGCTCAAACCAGAATCTAACTGGACGTGTACATCTTCTTTTTTAATGTCGGTAATCGTGCCAGCCACTGGAGAAGCACCTAATTTAACGTTGACACGTTGATTAGTTGATAAATCTGCCATTTTTGCAGGAACCAAATTCACGACTGGTGCTGCAACTACTGCAGGCTTTTCTTTCTTAACCACTGGACGAGGCTTAGAAGCCGCATTTTTAACTGGTTTCTTAGCCGCTGCTTTTGGCGCTTGCGCTTGGCGCTTTGCTTTGGCTTTGTCTTGGCTTTCTTTCAACGTAGATTGAGCATGATCAATATGCTCTTGCTCTAACTCACCGCAATCGTTGCCATCTAAATCGACACGTTGCACGCCAGCTTTAACACCCTTTAGGTATCTCCAGCTGCTGGTGTAACGACGTAAAGCTACACGAAGTTGTGTTTTACTGACTTTAGAATCATCAGCTAACCGTTCAGCCAAATCTTGAAATAAACCAATTTTTAATGGCTTTGTGTCGCCTTCCGCAATGAAACATGCAGGAAAGGTTTCATATAAATACGCTAAAATTGCGTTGGTGTCGGTCAACTTGTCTGTTGATTCCATTTTTACTTCCACGTTAAATAAGGGGACTAAAGTTGGCAAAAGGTTATTTGGCCAATAGTCGTTCATCTTTTGCTAAGTATTTCAGTATATCTGACACTTAACCTATAAATTAGCACTAACAACTGCATTGCTAAAGCCTTGGAAACAAAGCTTAACAAATTTGCAGCGGTTTAGACTAGTCTCTCTTTGGGACTATTACAAAATAGCACTCCATCGTCATAGGCTATTATAAAGCTCGCTGCGGCGATTGCGACAATCATTTACCTCATATTGCTTGGATTTTAACCAAATAAGCAATTTTCAAACTGTTTTACTAATAATTCAATCCCTACTTGATCATCTTCATCGAAACGATTGAGCAATGGACTGTCGATGTCGAGCACGGCGATCACCTGACCATTTTGTCTTACTGGCACAACAATTTCAGAGTTACTCGCTGCATCACAGGCTATATGCCCGTCAAATTGATGTACATCTGCCACTCTTTGAGTGGTATTTAATGCCGCGGCAGTACCACAAACGCCTTTACCAAATTCAATTCTGGTACAGGCGACCTTACCTTGAAATGGCCCAAGAACTAATCGTCCATTCTTGACAATATAAAAACCTGCCCAGTTTAAGTCGGCTAAATTATCATTGATCAATGCAGAAAAATTGGCCATTGCTGCAATTAAATCATCTTCATCAGCCAGCAAAGCTTCAGTCTGGCGAATGAGAGTATCGTAAAACCCTGCTTTCATTTATATTCCTTGAACCTAAAATCATGTCATTCTTTAAAGCACACAGACTACCAGTAGTTGTCGCTAAAAAAAATTAATCTTGTTTAACAGTCTTCTTTTTAGGCTTTGGCTCAACGATGGATTTAGGTTTCACCACCCCTTTTAGTAAATTCCCAAGCTCGTCTTTGTTTGTCGCAAGGTAAAATGCTAACTGTTCGCAAGTGTTTTCATCTAAATTAAGCTCAGAAGCTGACAGGAAAGGCACTAAACTGTCTACAACATCAAGCATTTTATCGTAGGCATCGGCTTCTTTCTTTGATGTAAATGTCATCTTCTCAACCCCTTCTCTTACCACGACAAACTGGGTAATCACTGCCATGAACACATCTCCACTGTTTTTATATACAGTGCAAAGATTGACATAAATAAAGGGTTAGACGCAATAGCAAATTGACTTGTTTTAACATTTACATCGATATTATTAATATATGTTGGCATTTTCGTATAATATAAAGCGCTTATTGATGATGGATAGCCTTAATAAAAACCATAATGCCTGAACCCAAATCATTTAAAGCGGTGATACTTTGCCGTTCCTGTGACTTTGTCATTAGAAAACGGGCTTTGCCTTCTAATGTAAGAGCACTGTGCCCAAGATGTGATACAGCCTTGTATGACACACCTTATTGTTCCTTAAATGGTCTACTCGCCTTATGCATTACCGCGCTTATTGTTTTTTTTCCCGCTAATTTATTACCAGTTCTCGAAATCAATTTTCTTGGTAGTGTGCGCACAACCACTGTTTACCAAACAGCTGTTGAAGTTTGGGGGCAAGGTTATTGGGTCGTAGGTTTGGCCGTACTCGCGTCTGCGGTTATCGCACCAGCGTTATTGATATTGTCAATTTTACTACAAGTGTTAATCATCAAATTGAATTTGAATTCATCTTTTTGGCAAAACGTTTATCGTCGTTTGCTCAAAAATCATGGCCTGTTATCACAAATGACCATGTTAGAAATTTATGTGATCAGTTTTCTTGTCTCCGCGTTTCAATTATCCGATTTCTCTGATGTCTATTTTGGCATGGGCACCTTAAGTTTCACCTTGCTTTTTTTAGCAATTCTTTTTTTGCAGCGCGAATACAACCTCGAACATATGTGGAGTTATGTCCATGTCGAAAAATGATAATGTGTTACCCGAGTTGCTTGTTCAAGTTGACAATGCTAATGACGAACCTGTTAATACAACACCACAAGGGCTTAAAATGGGTCTTTGTCTTTGTGCAACGTGCAAAAAAGTTAACGCATTAACTGAACAAAACTGTAGTCGTTGTCACTCGCCATTAAGCGCAAGGAATTATGCTAGCATCCAACAGAGCTGGGCCTTGCTGGTTACTGCGACAATTTTATTGATATTGGCGAATATTTACCCAATCACCTTATTAACAAATCGTGGTGTTGTTACCAATGACACTATCTTTAGTGGCATTTCACATCTAGTTAAATCTGGCATGTTCCCTATTGCCATCATCGTATTTACCGCCAGCATTCTTGTCCCTTGGCTAAAAATATTTGGCTTAGGACTGTATTTATGTGCGATTAGTTTTAATATTCCAATTTCTAAACGCAAAATGATGGTTGGTTTTCACATTATTGAATGGATAGGACGCTGGTCAATGTTAGATTTATTTGTCATCTCTTTGACGGTCGCATTGGTTAATATGGGGCAGTTGCTAGATGCAAAACCGGCTCCAGCAGCAACTGCATTTGCATTAGTTATTTTACTCACTCAACTCGCAGCAAAAGTGTTAGACACTCGCTTACTATGGGACCGTTTGGAAACGCATAATGACTCAAATTGAATCTCCAAAAGTTGTAAAGAAAAAACTTTTCTCACCCATCTGGTTATTGCCGATTGTTGCGTTAATGCTAGGTGCTTGGTTAGGCATAAAAAGCATTCAAGAATCTGGTGTAGAAATAAGTATTCATTTCCCTAGTGCGACGGGTATTGATGTAGGTAAAACCTTAATTAAATACCAAGGGTTAACGGTGGGTAAAGTCACTGATGTTAGCCTGGATAAAGATTTGAATGGCGTCAATGTTAAAGTGGTTATGGATTACCGCGCTGATCCTTTTTTGAATGAAAACACCCAATTTTGGCTGGTTAAACCTAAAGCGAGTATCACGGGTGTTGAAGGCTTAGAAACATTGTTTTCAGGTAATTATATCGCCATACAACCTGGCGATGGTAAATCTCGCTATAATTTTGAAGCCCAAAGAGAAGCCCCAGCTATCACCCCAGGCAGCGAAGGAATTGTGATTGAGTTACACGCGGATAAATTAGGGTCAATTGACGTAGGCTCATCGATTTTTTATCGTCAAATCCCCGTAGGAAGCGTTGTAGGTTATCGATTGTCCGGCAGTGAAAATGTCATCATCAGTGCCTTTATACAAGAACAATACGCACACCTTGTTCATGCTGACTCGCACTTTTGGAATGTCTCTGGTTTAAAAATTGATGCCTCTTTAGCCGGGGTCAAAATTAATACTGAAAGTCTGGCTTCAATTCTGGCAGGCGGGATCAGCTTTAATACTGGAACTGAAATCGAACAAGCGGAAAACGGCGATGTATTCACTTTATATGCAGATGAAGAACAAGCTAATGGCGGATTAGTATTCAATTTGCATCTAGATCAAGCTGAAGAGATTAGCAACAATGCCAGTTTGATGTATCGCGGAGTGGAAGTAGGTAAAGTTGAAAAAGTATCATTAACAGAGGCGGGAGTGTCGTTGCAGGCATCGCTTGAACAACAATATCATTCGTTACTGGCATCAGATAGTCGTTTTTGGATTTCTGGCGCCGATGTATCACTAAAAGGAATAAAGAATTTATCACGATTAGTTACGGGTAATGTTATTAATATACTTCCGGGAACCGCTACCGATGCATTACCTACAAGTTTCTTATTAGAACAAACACCACCCGATTTATTAACTCAACAAAAACTGTCTCTAACCTTATTGTCTGACTCACACACTGGTATGTCTATTGGTGCTCAAGTTAGATATAAGCAGTTGCCGATCGGCACCGTCATTTCAAGCCGCTTAAGTGATGATTTCTCTGCGGTACAATATCAAGTCGAAATATTCCCTGAATTTAAATCTCTTGTCACTCAAGGAAGCTATTTCATCAGTGAACAAGCGATTAAATTAGATGCCTCTCTTGACAGTATTAAGTTTGAAACCCGCGATGTCGCAACGCTATTAGAAGGCGCGGTGACCTTGGTTCCAAGCAAATCTAAAAGCTTAGCCAAAACAGGTAGCCAATTTAACATTTATGACAGTATTGAAACCGCCCAGAAGCTATTTACTGAACAACAAAAAATCAAGTTAGTGTTAAACAGTCAAGATGGTGCAGGCTTAAGCGAAGGGGCACCCATTTACTACAAAAAAATGCAAATTGGTCGAATTGCAAAAATTCAGTGGCAAGCCGCAACTGATCTCTTTTCACTCAATTTAGCGATCGATAAACAATTCGAACAGTTGTTGCAACCGAAAACCGTTTTTTGGCGTAATGATGCCATGTCCGTTAACGCCAGTTTAGCTGGTGTTAAAATAGATGTTGCACCACTTGCTGGAGCCATTAAAGGCAGTATTTCGTTAGGGTTTATCGATGATGAAATTTTTAAATCGGTCAATATAAGCAGTTTGTCGTCACAAACTGGCATCACCATTAATGATCAGCTTTATGATAACCAGCATTTGGCCTTAACCCAGGCTAAACCGATAACAATCACCTTACCTGCAAGTGCAAAAATAGAAGCTAACTCCCCTATCCGCTTCCGCGGACATAAAATAGGTGAAGTGAAACAAGTTAAGCTGGCAAAAGATTTATCAAATCAAATAGCCAGTGCGTATTTGTATGGTGAATATGCAACACATTTTAGTAAACAAAATACCGAATACTTTGTCGTTGATGCTCAAGTCTCTTTAGCGGGCATTCGAGATGTAGATACCCTAATCACTGGTGCTTATATTAGTGTATTACCTGGAGATGCTGAATCAACAAATAACCAGTTTGAAGCAAAACTTGCCGCTCGTTATGATGCAAATACCCCTAAAGATGCACTCACTTTCACCCTGATTGACAAACAATTAGGATCAATCAAAGTCGGTACACCAATATTTTTCAGAGGGATTGCTATTGGTCAAATTGATGGATACAACCTGTCAAAAACGGGTCAGCAAGTATTGATGTTTGCACATATCCGCTCTGAATATTCACACTTAGTGAATACCAGTAGCCAATTTTGGGATGCCTCAGGAATTAAACTGGAAGTGGGTATTTTCTCAGGAGCACAGATTGAAACAGGCTCGTTGGAAACCTTATTATCTGGTGGGATATCAGTAATAACAAAAGACATCACTTCAAATATCAATGGCATAAGCCCATCAAGTGAGTTTAAGTTACAAAACCGCATGAAACCAGAATGGGAAGAATGGAAACCCGCACAGCAATAATCAATGCTTAGATTGACTATTAATAATAAAAAGCGAAGTAAATAATTTACTTCGCTTTTTATGTAGTTGAACATCCAATCTGACATAATGTCAGATAGCGCAAAAAATGTCTTAACCAACACACACCTAGAGATTAAGCTTTAAACATTATAAATTTGTTGAGGATATATCTCTTGAACTGATTCTAGTCACAATTAAAATAAACTTAAAATTGGATAGACCAGATCAGCCAATTTTACTGATATACTCGTTAGAAAATTACAATAAGCACTTCATTTAATTGTGCTAATGCCATGTGAGTGACTATGAAACTGCTTAAACCGCTTTTCGATAATAATCGTCGTTGGGCACAACGCATAAATCAAGAAGACCCATCATTTTTTGAAAAACTCGCAAAACAGCAAAATCCCGAATACCTATGGATTGGTTGCTCAGATAGCCGCGTACCCTCAAACCAAATAATCGATTTAATGCCTGGTGAAGTGTTTGTACACCGAAATATTGCCAACATGGTCATCCACACTGACTTGAATTGCTTATCCGTTTTACAGTATGCAATCGATGTACTCAAAGTAAAGCACATCATGGTCGTCGGACACTATGGCTGCGGTGGTGTGAAAGCTGCGATGCAAAATCAGCGTCTTGGGCTCATTGATAACTGGTTAGGACATCTGCGTGACATTTATCGTATGCATCAGTCAGAGCTAGTTAACCTTGATGAGCAAGCTAAATTTAATCGCTTATGTGAATTAAACGTTATCGAGCAGGTGGCTAACGTCACTTCATCTCCAATATTGCAAGAAGCTTGGGAAAGAGGTCAAAATGTTTCCATCCATGGTTGGATTTATGGTATCGATAATGGCCTGTTAACCGATTTAGATGTAACTATTGATCGTGAAACGGCGATGAATACAGCGCAATAACCCCATCAATAAAGATGAAATTACAAAACCCTAATACATTTAGGGTTTTGCTTTAACTAACGTAAATAGCATTATAAATCGACAATTGACCACTTACCTGTATAATCCGCGCCCTAAATACTCTTTCATATCAGTCTTATTCTCACAACGCTAAACCTAGCCACTTGTCGATAAATATTCTGTACCACTCATTTGGAAACTTGCTTTGATTTCTACCGCAAATATTACTATGCAATTTGGTCCTGAACCATTGTTTGAAAACATCTCTGCTCAGTTTGGACACGGCAATCGTTATGGCTTAATCGGTGCCAATGGATGTGGTAAATCTACCTTCATGAAAATCCTCAGTGGCGAACTTGCCCCAACTTCTGGCAATGTTTCCATTTCACCAGGCTTAAAAGTCGGTACGCTAAGCCAAGATCAATTTGCGTTTGAACAATATAGCGTGGTTGATGCGGTGATTATGGGTGATGTTAAGCTTTGGAAAGTAAAGCAAGAGCGTGATTTCATCTATAACAAAGCTGAAATGACTGATGAAGACGGTATGCGTGTAGGCGATCTAGAAAGCCAGTTTGCAGAAATGGATGGATATACTGCTGAAAGCCGTGCGGGTGAGATTTTATTAGAAGCGGGTATTGAAGAGTCGTTTCACTTTGGTTTAATGCAACAAGTTGCACCAGGTTGGAAGCTACGTGTGTTACTTGCTCAAGCCCTATTTGCTAACCCAGACATCTTATTATTGGATGAACCCACCAACAACTTAGACATCCATACCATTAGTTGGCTGGCAACAGAGTTAAATAAACGCAAATGTACCATGATCATCATTTCCCATGATCGTCATTTTTTAAACTCTGTTTGTACCCATATGGCCGATATTGATTATGGTGAACTGCGGATTTACCCTGGTAACTATGAGTATTTTCTTGAGCAATCAAGTTTGCTGCGTGAACAACTACTTGCGGGTAACGCGAAGAAAAGTGCTGAAATAGACGAATTGCAAGACTTCGTTAATCGTTTTGGTGCCAATGCATCAAAAGCAAAACAAGCCAGCTCTCGAGCCAAAAAGATGGATAAAATTAAACTAGATGAAGTGAAATCATCAAGTCGGATAACACCATCAATTCGCTTTACAGAAAGCAAAAAATTACATCGCCAAGCACTTGTTCTGGAAGAGTTAGGCCATGGTTTTGATGAAGTGTTATTCGAACATGGCAACCTCATTCTAGAAGCTGGATCAAAACTTGCCATTATTGGTGAAAACGGTGTAGGTAAAACTACCCTACTACGTTGTTTAGTCAATGAAATAGCCCATAACCAAGGTCGTATTAAATGGTCGGAAAATGCCGCTATTGGATACTGCCCACAAGACAGTAGCGCAGATTTTGATAACGACATGACTCTGTTTGATTGGATGTCATTATGGCGCACGCCAAAGCATAACGATTTAATGGTCCGCGGTATGTTAGGTCGTTTATTATTTACTGAAGACGATGCGAACAAAAAAGTGCGTAACTGCTCAGGTGGTGAAAAAAACCGTCTACTGTTTGGCAAATTGATGATGATGGACATTAACGTCTTGGTTATGGATGAGCCAACCAACCATATGGATATGGAAGCGATTGAAGCCCTCAATCAAGCGCTAAAACTATTTGAAGGCACCTTAATATTTGTTAGCCACGATAGAGAGTTTGTCTCCTCCCTTGCGACCCGTATTATTGACGTCAAAGATAAAAAATTGATCAATTTCCAAGGTACCTTTGATGAATACCTTGCTAGCCAAAATCCGCTTACAAATTAGATAGTCATTTTATTTAAAATGTCAGTCGACAATTTTACTGACTACACTCATGAAAAAGGCCTGATACATTTATTGTATCAGGCCTTTTTTATGAGTGTATCTTAGCAAAGCCATTGAAAAACAAGCACTGCTACTGGCAAAGCTTATGATGTAATAAATTTTATGCTGCTTATCAATACATCAAGAAAGAACCCCAAAACGGTGCCTCGACATACTCTGTCAAGAAAACCAATCTAAGATGGTGTAAGAGCTCATGAGCGCTGTAGACGTTTAATGTTAGGCTTCAATCATCTTGTTATTGTTAAGATAAAGGCGACACCACTGTGACTAAACCACTACTGAATGATGTTATCTAAGATTGTCGGAGAAAATTTTAAGAGATGTTTGAGGTTGATGCTTGGTCAACTCAAATTTTAAACATAAAAAAGCCCCAACTAAGTTGAGGCTGCTTTATCCATCACTCATTTAACTTGATGTTAAATAGAGCTTAATAATGGTACCCGAGGCCAGACTTGAACTGGCACGCTTATTCAGCGAGGGATTTTAAATCCCTTGTGTCTACCGATTCCACCACTCGGGCAAACTTTTGTTTTAAACTGTAAATTACAATTCAAACTCAATTTGGAGCGACATATCGGGTTCGAACCGATGACCTATACCTTGGCAAGGTATCGCTCTACCAACTGAGCTAATGTCGCTGAATCTTTAGTGCATGTAGAGTTGCTTTGCATTAACTGCATAAGTTCCCCTGAGTGCGGGTTCGCATTTTACCGTTTCTAACTTAAGAGTCAATCAATAAAATAAAAAAATTATCTTAAACCAGTTTAACTGCTGCATAAATGTTCATGATGCTTTAATTCATGATATTGATAAGCCATACAAATAATAAAAGCACCCACAGGTGCTTTTATTCAAAGGCCCAAATTATGGCTTATTTTGGCAATGATAGCGTTGTTAACCCCAGCATCTTTTGCATCACGCCAACAACTTGACAGCTATATCCAAACTCGTTGTCATACCAAACATATAAAATGGCACGTTTACCGTCAGCAATAGTCGCTTGAGAATCAATTACCCCAGCGTAACGCGAACCGACTAAATCGCTCGAAACAATTTCCGTCGACTCAGTAAAGTCGATTTGATTTTGTAACTCAGATAACAAAGCGACGTCTTTCAGGTACTCGTTAAGCTCATCACGATTTGTTTCAGCATTTAAATTAACGCTGATAATTGCCATTGACACATTTGGCGTTGGCACGCGAATAGCGTTACCCGTTAACTTACCCGCAAGCACTGGCAGCGCTTTAGCAACCGCTTTGGCAGCACCGGTTTCTGTGATAACCATGTTCAATGGCGCACTTCTACCGCGACGGTCTGCACTGTGATAGTTATCGATTAAGTTTTGATCATTGGTATAAGAGTGAATAGTTTCAACATGTCCATTCTCAATACCATACTTATCATTAACCGCTTTTAGTACCGGAGTGATCGCGTTTGTCGTGCAGCTTGCCGCTGAAACAATTAAATCTTCCGCAAGAATGTCGTCCTCGTTGACGCCATATACCACATTCTTGATTGCGCCTTTAGCAGGTGCGGTTAATAACACTTTTGAGGCACCCGGACTTTTTAAGTGTAAGCCTAAACCGTCTTCATCTTTCCAGATACCAGTATTATCGACCACCAAAGCATCTTTAATACCATACTTAGTGTAATCAACTTGATCAGGTGAGTTAGCATAAATAATTTGAATATAAGTCCCGTTGGCAATGATGGCGTTGTTTTCTTCATCAACTTCAACTGAACCATTAAATGGACCATGAACAGAATCTCGGCGTAATAAACTAGCACGCTTCTCTAAATCACCTTTTTTACCACCGCGCAGCACGATGGCACGTAAACATAATTTGTTGCTTTTACCTGTTCTTTCTATTAACAAACGCGCAAGTAAACGGCCAATACGGCCAAAGCCATATAACACCACATCACGTGCTGGCATGTCATCACCGTGGTTAATGCCTTGTGCTAATTGGTTTGCCATATACGCTTCAATTTGGCTAGCATCGGTATGTTCACGCCAGTAATTAACCGCCAATTTACCGATATCAACTTTACAATGCTTAACAGCAAGCTTGCTTAGTGCTTGGATAAATGGGAAGCTTTCACGTAGTCGTAATTTTTCACCCACATGACGACGAACCAAACGGTGCGACTTAATAATTTCAATAGTCGATGCGTTTAATAATGGCTTACCGTATACCACAACCTCAACACCTTGGTTACGATATAATTTACCAAGTAGAGGTTGCATCGCCTCTGCCATTTCAAAACGTTCTTGCCAACTTTGTAGATGTTTATCTGCGCTCATGTAGGGTTCCTTTATCTCACTTTTCTTTAATATATTTTTAGAAAGGTTTGAGTAACAAAAAGAAAAGACCAATAATTAGTGTATTGTGGGGAATATCCCCGCTAGGTCGGCGACATTGTAATGAAATTGGCTGCATTTCGCCAGTAACAAATTTTCGCTAAATATGTAATTTTATTAGACAAATACCCCAAAGGAGCTCATTTTGAAGCAAAATCTAGTAATAATTACATCATTTAGTTTTATAAGCGCTTTTTTAGGGCTTTTAGGCTGCGAAAATGACCGAAATAGCGACGTAATTTGTAAAAATAATCCTGAACTTTGTGCAGATTTACATCAAGATAGTTGGTGCAGATTTGAAAAAGGTGATCTTGTTCGTCACAGATTAGTGCTCAAACAAACAGAAACACATTCAGGACAACAGCTTTTTCAACAACTTATTTATCTTGAAAACTACAGTAACTGTATTGAGCTTGCAGCAGGCGTTCAGCACATTTTAAATCCTGAACGCACGCAAGATAGAGAACGAGCTTATGCTGTCAGCACCCAAACGTTAAATGAGCTGCAAGAATACACCAAAGATAATCCTGATATTTATCTCGCATATTACCGTTGGTTAAGGTTTAACGACAAAGCTTCACAGGATATTGTATTAGCTGCATACCAAGCAGGTAATGTCGCTGAACCACAAATACTAAGCCAATTAGCTGCATACTATGTAAGAGTCTCCCCTCTCGAAGCCAAACGTATCTACCGAGATTTATTTACCAAAACGAGTTTTGATAAATTCAATTCTGACTGGTTACTTGGTCTAGCAAGTGTTTTTCAGCAGCAACAAAATTTTGAATACGTTTATCTGTTTACTAAAGCAAATACGTTAATCACTGAAAATCAGGTAGATCAAAAACAACTTTTTGGTTTAATCGGTGGAAATCAAGCCTTAGCGCAGCAATTAGATATGCAAGCGCAAACCTTGATATCCGATTTGAAAAGTGGCGATTTTGCCAACTCAGCAAGCGTAATCTTGCTCAATGAACCCGATAACGCCCAATAATAACTTTCACTTTGTTGCTCATAAAAACCACAAAAACCATAAAATGGAAATAAATTACGAAATTTTTGAGTCTAAAAGCACTTTTATAAGCGATTTAGCTTGACGAACCCCACCAATTTGGTAATTTTACAACCAGGCGATTTATGTGCCACCAAATTTATTTTTAACTGAGGGATATGAGATGACTATCCGTGTTGCTATTAACGGCTATGGCCGTATCGGTCGTAATGTATTACGTGCTTTATATGAAAGCGAAAAAAACTACCCTATCGAAATCGTTGCTTTAAACGATTTGGGTGATGCTTCAATTAACGCGCATTTAACCAAGTATGATTCTGTTCATGGTCGTTTCAACGCTAAAGTTGATCATGACGATGAAGCTATCTATGTTAACGGTGATAAAATTCTAACGTTCCAAGAACGCGATCCATCTAAGTTACCTTGGGCTGAATTAAACGTTGATGTTGTATTTGAATGTACTGGTATTTTCACTTCTAAAGAGTCTGTACAGCCACATTTAAATGCGGGCGCAAAGAAAGTGATTATCTCTGCACCAGGTAAGAATGTTGACGCGACTGTAGTATATGGCGTGAACAACGACGTATTAACTGCAGACATGACTGTGATTTCAAATGCTTCATGTACAACAAACTGTTTAGCCCCTTTTGCTAAGCCTTTAAATGATGAAATTGGTATTGAATCTGGTTTAATGACCACCATTCATGCTTATACCAACGATCAACGTTTATCAGATGTATACCACACTGACTTGCGTCGCGCTCGTGCTGCTGCAATGTCAATGATCCCAACTAAAACCGGTGCTGCGGCAGCCGTGGGTTTAGTGGTTCCTGAGTTGCAAGGTAAATTTGACGGCCTAGCTGTACGTGTACCAACGGTAAACGTTTCTTTAGTTGATTTAACCTTCTTAGCGTCTCGTGACACGACTGTTGAAGAAATCAATGAAATTGTGACTCGTGCATCTAAGCAAGCACCTATGTCAGAAGTACTGGCCATTAATGAAGAACCATTAGTGTCTATCGACTTTAACCACAATGCATTCTCTTCAAACTTCGATGCAACGCAAACACGTGTTAATGGTCGTCTTGTGAAAGTAATGTCATGGTATGACAACGAATGGGGTTTCAGTAACCGCATGCTAGATAACGCTGTAGCGTTGATGAACGCTAAGTAATCGTCTAATCGATTCGTTCTCTAAAAGCCTCGCAAAATGCGGGGCTTTTTGTTTGGGCTCGATTTCAATTTATCCATGTGTCTATTTAATATTTTGAATTAGCATCACGATTCACACTTAAATAAACGAGTATTATTTCACTATTGTTGACATTAAAACTCAAGAATTGCCTACATCTTGCAATCATCATATTTTTCATTCCACCTTAAGGCCTGCTAATGATTTCAAAATTACCTCGTTGGGTAGAGTTTGGTTCATTTATTCTTGCTTTAGTGGCTGGAATCGTTAATGCGGTTGGGCTATTAGGTTTTCAACATCAATCAATTTCTCACATCTCCGGCACTGCAACCATGCTAGGTACCGGTATTATTGGTGCTAATCTATTTGATGTCGTTCACCTGGCGCTTGTGTTACTGAGCTTTGTTATAGGCTCAGCCATTTCAGGATATTTTCTGCGGGGCGGCTCGTTAATTTTAGGCCGGAACTATAGTGGATTATTAATACTTGAAGCGATATTTCTATTTAGCGCAGTATATTTTCTGTCTGCCGATTCAGTACAAGGGCATTATTTAGCTTCTGCCGCTTGCGGTCTACAAAATGCACTGGCAACTACGTACAGCGGTGCCGTTGTGCGAACGACGCATGTTACAGGGATATTTACTGATTTAGGTATTATGCTAGGCGCCAAGTTAAGAGGTGAAGCCTTTGATAAAAGAAAAGCTTTGCTATTTATATTGATCATTACCGGGTTTATTTCAGGCGGAGTGTTTGGTGCTTTGTTATTTACTCTCTTTAAGTTTAACGCGCTGTTTGTGCCAGCAAGTATCTGTGTAATGTTGGCAATAAGCTATTCGGTATATCTGTCGCAGTTAAAACGCTGACAATTCAAAATATTAACCCAATATTTTCTTTTACATACAAAAAAGCCGACAATTGTCGGCTTTTTCTTCAAGAATAATACTTAAGCATTACCCTTTACTTTCATGTTTAACGCTTTAGCAAAATCCAACATGCGCGTTAGTGGAATAAGTGCTTTAATCCGTAATGCATCGTCTACAAAAATTTCATGGTTGCTTTTATCTGTGTCAGATAATGATGCTTCAATGGCTTGTAAACCGTTCATCGCCATCCAAGGGCAATGAGCACAACTTTTACACGTTGCGCCATTCCCACCTGTTGGAGCTTCTATTAAAGTTTTACCTGGTGCTGCCTGTTGCATTTTGTAGAAAATACCACGATCGGTGGCAACGATGAAAGTTTGGTTATCCATCGTTTGCGCCGCTTTAATCAATTGACTGGTTGAGCCAACAGCATCTGCCATCTCAACGACGCTTGCTGGTGATTCGGGATGCACTAAAATCGCCGCATCAGGGTGTAACTTTTTCAACTCAAGTAATGCTTTAGATTTAAATTCATCATGCACAATACAATCGCCCTGCCACATCAGCATTTCTGCTCCGGTTTGCTTAGCGATGTACGAACCTAAGTGACGGTCAGGACCCCAAATAATTTTTTTACCCTCTGAATCCAGATGCTCAACAATTTCAAGGGCAATACTTGAGGTAACAACCCAATCAGCACGAGCCTTAACCGCAGCAGAGGTATTGGCATATACCACAACGGTGTGATCTGGGTGCGCATCACAGAATTCACTGAATTGATCAATAGGGCAACCTAAATCGAGTGAGCAAGTTGCTTCTAGGGTTGGCATCAATATGGTTTTCTCAGGGCTGAGAATTTTTGCCGTTTCTCCCATAAACTTTACCCCTGCCACAATTAACGTTTTAGCAGGATGATCACGACCAAATCGGGCCATTTCTAATGAATCAGAAACGCAGCCACCGGTTTCTTCAGCTAAAGCTTGAATTTCAGGATCGGTATAATAATGCGCTACCAATACCGCATTGTGCTCAATCAATAATTGTTTAATACGGGCCTTATAATCCTGCTTTTGTACATCAGACAAAACAGCCGGTTTAGGCGGAAAAGGATAATCAATCGTTTTAATTTGGGGTGCCGACAAGCTCATAACGGTTCCAATGGTGTGCATCTTTGGGCGAATTATACGAAAACTCACTCAAAAACAAAAGGACGCATTCAGCGTCCTTTATAAATTAAACATATTTACTGTGTTAACAAGCTTATCGCATTGCCATCATCATTTCTTGTGGTTGTTCTAAATAGTATTTCCACAGATTACAAAAACGGGCAATGGTGCCGCCATCAATCACTCGATGGTCACCAGACCAACTCACTTGCATGATCTTACGTGCTTCAACCTCACCTTTTTGGTTGAATCGCGGCAAGGTTTGTAATTTACCTAATGCGACAATAGCCACTTCAGGTTTATTAATAATTGGCGTTGCGACAGTGCCACCTAATGCACCGATATTTGAAATTGAAATTGTGCCTTCTTTCAAATCTGCTGGAGATACCCGACCACTTCTGGCATCTGCAGTCAATCGAGTGATTTCAGCAGCAACCTCTAAAATCGATTTTAAATGCACATCTTTCACATTAGGGACTAATAAGCCCACTTTTGAATCTACGGCCATGCCTATATTATGGCGTGACTTGTAAGTGATTTCAGTACAGTCAGCATTCACTTGGCTATTAAGTATTGGAAACTCGTTCAATGCCAGCGACATTGCCTTCATAAAGAAAGGCATCATAGTAAGTTTAACTTCATCAGTTGAATAACGCTGTTTCATGCTTTCACGTAAAGCAACCAGTTCTGTTAAATCAAACTCTTCACAATAGGTAAAATGAGGAATTGTCGAAACTGACTCCACCATCATTCTTGCCATAACCGCTTTAACACCTTTTATGGGTTCAACGCGATCCGCACCTTTTGCAACAGGCGATGCAATACTTGTTGAAGCAACAGCACAGCTTACAGCAGGTGTTGTTACAGCTACGTTGACCGCTGCGCCTTTTTGGTGACGTTCTACATCTTCTTTGTATACGCGGCCATGTTTACCAGAACCTTGCACCTCAGCAATGTTGATGTCTAATGTTCTAGCTAAACGGCGAACAGCAGGGCTGGCTATCGCTTTACCTTGAACGACAGGCTCAGTAGAAACGGCTGAGCTAGCGGCTTGATTAACAACTTGCTGTGTAGATAGAGTTACAGGATCAGCTACAATCACATCACTTTCGACTTCAATTGCAAACAATGGCGAATGAACTTTAGCAAGCTGGCCTTTGCGATAATAGTGCTTCACAATTTTACCGGCCTTCATAGCAGGTATTTGTACTAACGCTTTATCTGTCATCACATCGGCAATCGGTTGATCTTCAACAACCATTTCACCTTCGGCCACGAGCCAATCCACAAGCTCACATTCAACAATGCCTTCACCGATATCCGGTAAAAGAAAATCTTCAACCAGCGTACCTGAAACAACCGCTGCCGGTGTCACTTGTTCAGCAGCCACCGCATTCACGGCGGTATCACTGGTATCTGAAGCGCTATCATCAGCCACTTTAACCGCGTACAAAGGCGCATGAACGATTGCGATTTCGCCTTTGGCGTAATAAAGCTTAGTGATCACACCGGCATAAGGCGCCGGAATTTGCACTAGTGCTTTGTCTGTCATCACATCGGCAATAGGCTGATCTTCGACGACTGTGTCGCCTTCAGCAACTAACCAGTCTACCAACTCGCATTCAACAACGCCTTCGCCGATATCGGGTAAAATAAAATCTTTAATCATGACCACTCCTAAAATGCCATTGTTGCTTTGATGGCTTCAAATGTTTTCAGCTCATCTGGCATATATTCTTTTTCATGAATGAGTGGGTATGGTGTATCTAAACCACAAACTCGATTGATGGGTGATTCTAGATGCAAGAAACACTCTTGTTGAATCGTGGCTGCAATCTCCCCCGCAAAGCCACCAGTTAGCGGCGCTTCATGGTTGATAACCAGACGACCCGTTTTCTTAACTGACTTTGCAACAGTATCAATATCCCAAGGAGATAAAGTACGTAAGTCAATTATTTCACAGGAGATACCTTCTTTCTCAGCCATCACACAGGCTTTTTCAACAATTTCCATCTGTGCGCCCCAAGCAAGCACGGTAATATCAGTCCCTTGCTTGACAACATCTGCTTTACCTAACTCAATTTGATAATCGCCTTCTGGCACTTCGCCCACTGATGCACGATATAATCGCTTCGGTTCAAAGAAAATAACTGGATTAGGGTCACGGATTGCTGCCAGTAATAACCCTTTGGCTTGTTCAGGATTACGCGGCACAACCACTTTTAAACCCGGTGTTTGGGTAAAATAAGCTTCTGGAGATTGCGAATGATAATGACCACCAGCAATACCACCGCCATAAGGGGTGCGGAACGTTAATCCGCCAACATTAAATTCATTACCACTACGGTAACGGAATTTAGCGGTTTCATTGACGATTTGATCAAACGCAGGGAAGATATAATCCGCAAATTGAATTTCAGCAACGGGCGTCATGCCATGTGATGCTAAACCATTGGCAAATCCGGCAATACCTTGTTCAGTAAGCGGCGTATTAAAACAGCGGTCGCGACCAAACTGCTCTTGTAAGCCTGAAGTTGCACGGAAAACACCGCCAAAATGGCCAACATCTTCCCCGAAAACTACCATGCGCTCATCCGCTTTCATGGCAATTGATAACGCCTCATTGATGGCGTGTAACATATTCATTTGAGCCACGGCTTATAATCTCCCTGCACTTTTCGGATAGGCTTTAGGATATTTGTTGATGTGTTCTTTTAAGTCTTTCAGCTGTTTTTTAAGTACGGCTGTTGGCTTGTCTAACACATCTTCAATAATTTCATCCAATCGAGGTACAGGTAACTTTTCAGCTACTTTAACCGCGGCAAGTACTTCTTCACGATACTGTTCATGGGTTTTAACGTCATCAGCTTCGTTTAACCAACCTTTGTTGATTAACCATAATTTGAAGCGTTTAACCGGATCATGTTGCTGCCATTTAGCTTCTTCATCTTTAGAGCGGTAACCTGAAGGATCATCAGACGATGAATGGGCTCCTAAACGGTAGGTCATGGCTTCAATCAACACTGGAGCATTGTTTTCCAATGCGTATGCTCTGGCTTGTTGAGTTGCGGCTAAAACAGCCAGCATATCATTGCCGTCAACACGAATGGTGTGCATACCATAACCGACTCCACGACTGGCAATGCCATTACCCGCATATTGCTCTTCAGTAGGCGTTGAAATGGCATAGCCGTTATTACGACAAAAGAAAATCACGGGCGCTTTAAGTACTGCGGCCATGTTCAAACCGGCATGAAAATCGCCTTCAGAGGCTGCGCCTTCACCAAAATAACAAATGGTCACATTGCGCTCACCCTTGAGCTTTTGCCCATAAGCAACACCAGTAGCTTGTGGAATTTGCGTCGCAAGAGGAGATGAAATGGTATGGTAATTTAGTGCTTTGCTACCGTAATGGATCGGCATTTGACGACCTTTACCAAGATCTTTTTCATTACTGAACATCTGGTTCATAAACTGTTCAGTGGTGAAGCCTCGGTAACGTAAAGCCGCATGCTCACGGTATTGCGCTAAAATCACATCACCTTTATCTAACGCGGCAGTACTACCAATAATGGCGGCTTCTTCACCGGTACAGGTCATATAAAAGCTAATACGGCCCTGACGCTGTGCCCCTAACATCCGCTCATCTAATACTCGAGTAAATACGCAAGTGTCATAAATTTTTGCGGCTAGGTCTTGGTCAATAACCGGTAACACAGCATTTTCATATGTTGTGCCGTCTGCCTGTAAAACCCGCAGAATAGGAATGTGCAATGACGCCTTGTCAAGAAAGCTGACACGATGCACTGTTTCGTTGCTCAGTGTTGCGTTGCTCATAATGTGCTCTTGTTCTTGTGAAGTGCTACCTCAAGGGTAGCAGTCTAATTATAATTCGCCGACAAACATTACGTTAACGTAAACTTCCATACAATAGTTTACTGGACCGCGTTATCAAATCTTAATCGACAAGCTTGTATATTTTGCTTTACGCCTTGCTAAACCACCTACTGTACATCTTCATCAGGTGCAGGTACTAAACACAACACAGTGCGCTGACCTATCGGTACCTTAGCATTAGGGAACACAATCGCTTCTAGCTGATGCTCTACCTTAATCTCTTGACCCGCTTCAGTGGCTAATGGTTCACCTTGCTTGAATTGACTGAAATTAGGTGCGTCATTGGCAAAACTAAATGCAAAGTCTTCGGCAGTTTTATTTATAGAACGTGACACTTTATATAAATTCAATTGCGAAGATTGATAAGGTGCAACGGCCAGGACCTCTTCAGTGATCAGGTTTGTGAGCATACGTTTTGTGTCTTCAAAACGGCTCATATCATTTTCACCAAATGGCATGACTTTGCCTAACTCAACCGTGAAGGCATCGGCTTTGAATTGCTCTGATGAATAATAGCTGAATGTGGTAGTCGGTTCATGATGAAATAAAATGGTATCTACGCCACATGCGGCTAAAAACATCATTTGTTCGCCACTATAACTTCTGCCTGGACGATAAGGATAAATTGCAAACTTTTCATGTTTAGACGATCGGATTGCGGTATGTAAATCATAATGAATCCGCTGAGCACCTGCCTGGCCTTGATTGAAAAAATCTGCCACATACAGTTCTAACGCTTTTGCTCTTACTCGTTCAGCATTGACTAAACCTTGTCCATTAGAGTGAGCACCACTGAATAAACGGTTCATGTTTTCTTCAATAAAACGGGTTTTATTTAATATGGCTGGCGGATTACCTATCAGAAACAATACGCGGTGTTGGGTAATCAGGGTTTCGCTGAGTAACGATTTGATTAATTGGTTACAAATTTCGATTGGCGCGGTTTCATTGCCGTGGATCGCACATGAAAGCACAATATCTTTAGGCGCTTTGGCTGCTGTTTTTAATGGCGTGAAAACAATCACTCCAGTATCAAGTATGTCAACTTGAGTATGATTTCCTAAATGAAAGTGATATTGCTGTGGCAGAGAAAGCGGGCTTTCTAAAGTAAAAGCTAAAAAATCTCGGGTTTCCATAAGCGGTGAAGTCAATTTACGCTCCTTGCTGTTGTTATTATTTGGGGTATTTGCTTGTTTTTCCTTAGGTGAATTCTATCACATACGCAAACAAATTAAATTGATCCCCTAAAAAGTCCTTTTGGTAAGATTCAACGCTTGCATATATTGTCAAACTTAATCACAATTACGGCCATCTAGACTTCTATAATGTAAAAGGTGTGTCATGGCGTTAGCAACATTTGGTGCAGGTTGTTTCTGGGGTGTCGAATATTTCTTCCGTGAAATAAATGGCGTGAATAACGCAACATGTGGCTATATGGGCGGAAAAGATAGCGCAACCACTTACAAAGAAGTGAAGTCAGGTACTACTGGCCATGCCGAAGTTGTCCAAGTAGAGTTTGATGAAAACGTTGTCAGCTATGATGATCTTTTGGATGTTTTTTGGAAAAATCACAATCCAACACAGCTAAACATGCAAGGTGGCGATATTGGCACTCAATATCGGAGTACTATTTTCTTCCATGACAAGCAACAAAAAGCTCAGGCTGAAGCATCCAAGCTCGCGTTTGCCAGAAGCGGTCGATGGGGAACACGTCATATTGTCACTGAAATAGTGCCTTTACAAACCTTCCACATCGCTGAAGACTATCATCAGAACTATCTTGAGAAAAATAATCTGCCTTCTTGTCACCTTACTTATTAAATCTGTGGTGGTGTCAGAAATATTTTTCGACTGACACCATTTATTGACACACTAGATTAGCCCAATCGGTTATCAATCTTGCTTGTGCCCTTTACCCGCTTTGGTAAATTCCCTACAATCTTAGCCAATTGCATCATGCATCTAATCGGAGAATTAAAATGAGTGAAGCTCGTCATAGTAACCTATTAATTTTAGGTTCTGGCCCAGCTGGTTATACAGCAGCGGTATATGCTGCACGTGCCAACCTAAAACCTGTAATGATTACGGGTATGCAGCAAGGTGGTCAATTAACCACGACAACCGAAGTAGAAAACTGGCCAGGCGATGCCGAAGACTTAACCGGTCCAGCATTAATGGAACGTATGCAAAAGCATGCAGAGAAATTTGATACTGAAATTCTTTTTGATCACATTAACGAAGTGACCTTAACTGAACGTCCATTTCGTTTAAAGGGTGATAATGGCGAATACACATGTGATGCATTAATTATTGCCACAGGTGCGTCAGCTAAATATTTAGGGTTACCATCAGAAGAAGCTTTCATGGGCCGTGGCGTTTCAGCTTGTGCAACTTGTGACGGTTTTTTCTATCGCAATCAAAAAGTGGCCGTTATTGGTGGCGGTAACACTGCTGTTGAAGAAGCGCTTTACCTAAGCAATATCGCTTCTGAAGTACACCTTATTCACCGTCGTGACTCTTTCCGCTCTGAGAAAATCTTAATCGACCGCCTAATGGATAAAGTTGCCAATGGCAATATTATTCTGCATTTAGACCAAACGCTTGAAGAGGTGGTGGGTAACCAAATGGGCGTGACTGGACTGAAAAAGAAAAGCACCAAAGATGGCTCTATTACTGATTTAGAGGTTGCTGGCGTATTCGTTGCTATTGGTCATAGCCCAAATACAGGTATTTTTGAAGGCCAACTAGAAATGAACCACGGTTACTTAAAAGTAAATAGCGGTTTACAAGGCAATGCGACTCAAACCAGTATTGAAGGTATTTATGCTTGTGGCGATGTAATGGATCAACATTACCGTCAAGCGATTACCTCAGCCGGTACAGGTTGTATGGCTGCGCTGGATGCTGAACGTTATCTTGATGCAAAAAAGTAATTTGAATTACTTTTGTTAATTAAAATGCCAATCAATTGATTGGCATTTTTTTAAAATAACAATCAACACACTCAACACAGAACCCTATTAATTAGCCTGAAAATGTCACTTCAGGCAAAAAAAAAGATATATTAAACAAACCCAATAGCAATATTTGTCTGCTTAAAATCAAACTTTAAGCTGGTAAAACACTACTTGTTGGTTCTCTGGTAAGTCTGGATGTGGTGCTTTTTTCACAAAAGACATTCCCAATTTAGCCATAATGTTAATTGAAGCTACATTTTCTTCATCTGCAATGGCACTTAACGCACTCACTTCAGGATGACTTGCGACAAAATCTGCGATCGCTTTAGCAGCCTCAGTGCCAATACCCTGCCCCCACGCAATCTGCTTAAAACGCCAACCTAATTCAATATCATCAAAATGAGGGGTACTGGTAAAAAAATACATAGGTCTGACTAAGATCCAGCCAAGGTATTGTCCCGCTAATGTTTCTGGGATCTCTTTATCCGCTTTAGCATACACCTTCCATAAGCCATATCCCTTAAGCGGATCATGATAACGTTTTAGACGGGGCATGAAATATTGCTCAATTTGCTCCATGGTGCTTTTATGGCCGCCATTGATGAAACGCATCACAGCTTCATCCTGATCAAGCTCGAACAGTAAAGCTTGTTCATCAAGCGTCATTTGTGTCAGCTGTAGCCGAGTTGTTTCTATGATGCGAGGCTCTGCCATAGCTGCTAATCCTAGTGTTGATGATCTTCTACTTCGTAAGCACAGTATAAATGTAAATACTTTGCATACCTTTGACACACAAGTTTACACATTGAAATAACACCAAAACAACATTTAGATTAATATAAGCTTAAATTACGCCATGGTTGGATGACATCTCATGGCAAAAATAATTGCTAACACAAAGATAAATAAGAGGAAGTGTCGTGGCGACGAGAAAACAAATCATATTACCCATAGTCGTTTTAGGACTAGGCGTTGGTGCATTAGTCGGTATATCGGCATTAAAAAAGCCTCCTGAAGAAAAGCCTGCATTAGATAGCACTCCATTAGTCTCAGTTGAAGTCATTGAATACCAACCGATGACATTCAGTGTATCCTCTTATGGTGTAGTGCAGCCCAAATATAATACCGACCTGGTGTCACAAGTGAATGGTGAAATTACTTATTTATCAGATACCTTTGTTAAAGGTGGTTTTGTGAAGGCTGGTGAAATACTGGCTAAAATTGATGCTAGTGATTACGAGTCAGACCTTCTTGATGCCCAAGCCAGTATTGCTTCTGCCCAAGCATCATTAGTGCAAGAGCGCGCAAATGCTAAAGTGGCAGAAAAAGAATGGGCTGAAATCAGTAACGGTACCCCTACCGCTTTAAGTTTACGTAAGCCACAGTTAGCCCAAGAAATCGCTCGCCTCAAAAGTGCTGAAGCAGGACTTCACCGCGCTGAAAGAAACCTTGAAAGAACCATTATCCGCGCGCCCTACGATTCATTAGTCTCTAGCCGAGAAGTTGGTTTAGGTTCATACGTTAGCAAAGGATCACCTATTGGTGGACTATTAAGTACTGATGTCGCCGAAGTTCGTCTGCCTTTAGCCGATAAAGAAATTCAATATTTAGACTCCAAAGGCTTAAATGCAACTGTTGCCTTAGTGGGTAGCTTTGCCGGGAACAAGCAAGCATGGCAAGGCAAGATTGTTCGCAGTGAAGGTGTGGTTGATAGTAAAAGCCGGATGACCTATTTAGTGGCAGAAGTGATTGACCCATATGGTTTGAAATCAGATCAGCGCGAGCTACGCTTTGGTACTTATGTAACGGCAAACATTAACGGAGCCAACGCTGGCGAAGTTGCCATTGTTCCACGACACCTCATTGTTAATGGCCAAGTGGCCATCATGGATAATGAACAAAAATTACGTTACAAAGACGTCACTATGTTACGCCAAGAAGGCTCAAAAGTTGTGATATCTGAAGGACTTGAAGACGGTATGCAACTTATCACATCCGCACTCGACTATCCTGTCGAAGGTATGAAACTTGCTCTTCCTGCGGATAAGTTACTTCAAAAAGAACCGCAAACCGACAGCGAATCGCAGACAGAACTCGCTATGGGTGATGAGGAGTAAACATGGAAGATACAAATAAGGGATTGATTGCCTGGTTTGCACGTAACTCAGTTGCTGCTAACTTATTAATGATCATCATTTTACTGGGTGGGCTATTAACCGCAAACTCCATTAGAAAACAGTTTTTCCCCGCGGTAGAAATAAACTGGATTGAATTTAGTGCAGTGTATTCAGGTACTGCGCCGCAAGAAGTAGAAGAAGGTATTACGGTTAAAATTGAGCAAGCACTTGAGCGTGTTCAAGGGTTAAAGCGAATTATCACTTACTCTAACCGCAATATGGCTAATGGTTATTTTCAAATTGAAGACGAATATGACCCACAAGTCGTTTTAGAAGAAGTTAAATCAGAAATTGATTCTATTTCAACCTTTCCTGCTGGAATGGAACCACCGAAAGTTGAGCGCATTAAAATTCGTCAAGAAGTCATGTATCTAAGTTTATATGGTGACTTATCACAACGTCAGTTAAAAGACTTAGGTGAGCGTATTCATGATGAAATGATGCAACTTCCAGGGGTTAATATTACCGAATATTACGGCGGTTTAGCTTATGAAATCAGCGTTGAAGTCAGTAAAGATCGCTTACGTGAATTTGGTTTAACCTTTAATGATGTGGCTGAAGCGGTTCGCGGGTATTCCCGCAACATGTCAGCAGGCCAGATAAAAGCAGAAAACGGCTATATCAACCTCAGGGTAGAAAACCAAGCTTATGTCGGTTATGAATTTGAAGATTTACCTTTATTAACCCTTGAGGATGGCACCACAATTCTTGTTGGCGATATTGCCACCGTCACTGATGGCTTTGAAGACGGTATCCAATATTCAAAATTTAATGGTAAAAACTCAGTCACATTCTTTATTGGTGCGGCACGCAACCAAAGTATTACTGATGTGGCTAAAACAATCCGCGATTATGTAGATAAAAAACAAAAAGTATTGCCTCAAGGTGTTCAACTTGAACCTTGGGTTGATATGACCTATTACCTTGAAGGCCGTTTAGATTTAATGCTTGATAGCATGAAATCTGGTGCAGTCTTAGTATTTTTAATGCTTGCGCTGTTTCTTCGGGTGCGCTTAGCTTTCTGGGTAATGATGGGCTTACCAGTGTGTTTTCTTGGTACCCTGCTGTTCATGCCGTTATCGTTCATCGATGTCACCATTAATGTGATCAGTTTATTCGCTTTCATTCTGGTATTGGGTATCGTTGTTGATGATGCCATTGTGATGGGCGAAAGCGCGCATACTGAAAGCCAAGAGCATGGACAAAGCGTAGAAAGCGTTATTAGGGGTGTACAAAAAGTAGCGATGCCAGCAACATTTGGCGTATTAACCACCATTGCGGCTTTCCTACCTATTACCTTAGACGATGGCCCGTCAAGCGCATTTGGTCAAGCCATTGGTTTTGTCGTTATTTTGTGTTTAGTTTTCTCACTTATCGAATCTAAATTGATCCTGCCGGCCCATTTAGCCCACATGAAACGCCCTAAGGTCGTTCAGCCTGGCTCTAAAAATCCGCTCGATTGGTTACGTAATGGGGTTAATTTTGTTCAAGCACGTGTTGATAAAGGCTTGAGTTGGTTTATAGAAAATATATACCGCCCTAGCTTACAACTAGCCGTTAAATACCGCTATACCGTGATAATGCTATTTATAAGCTTCATTTTAATCTGTGCAGGGCTATATGCTGGTGGACTGGTACGATTTATTGGCCAACCAAAAATCCCCCATGATTTTCCACGTGTTAAAATTGAAATGAACGTCGATGCATCAGAAAAGTCAACTCTTGAAGCGGCATTAGCTATCGAAGCGACCTTATATAGCGTTGACAAAGAACTGGTTGAAAAATATGGCCAAGGTATGATCGCTGAAATGCAAGTCGACCTGCGAGGCCGCACCAGCGCAGAAGTAATGACCAAATTAGTTGACCCAGAGCTACGCCCGATGAACACCTTCGAGGTTGCTGAGTTATGGCGTCAAAAGATGCCACAAATTCCTGGGGTTAAATCTTTCACTATTCAAGACAGTTTATTTGGTGGTGGCCTTGAAGACGGTGACATTAGTTTCCGTTTGGAAGGTAAAGATGAAACGCAATTAGTGGCAGCGTCATTAGCTTTGAAAGAGAAGCTAAACTCACTCAAAGGTGTCAGCGATGTTAATGATAGTCGCCAATCCAGTGCTAAGGAAGTGCAGTTCCAACTTAAACCGCTAGCACACAGTTTAGGACTGACTTTAGCTAACATTGCAGGGCAAGTGGGTAATAGTTTTTATGGATTAGAAGCACAGCGTATTATCCGGAACGGCGAAGAAATCAAAGTGATGTTACGCTACCCTGAAGAGCAGCGTAACTCGATTGCCTTAGTGCAAGATGTGTTGATAAAAACAAGCCTGGGTGCTGAACTGCCTTTATCTGAAGTAGCTGAAATATCAGTCGTTCAGGGGGTAAACAGTATTCGCCGCGAAAATGGCAATCGTACCATCAATGTTTGGGCATCCGTTGATGCAGATCAAGCAGAGCCATTTAAGCTTGCTAAAGATATCCGCGACAATTTTATGCCAGAATTGTTGGCTAAATACCCTAGGGTGCGTAGTGAAGTATCTGGCAGTATTCAGGAGCAGTTAGACAGTGCTGACACGCAAATGCGAGATTTTATTATCTCGCTACTTGTGATATACAGCCTGCTGGCGATTCCGTTGAAATCATACCTTCAACCAATAATGATCATGTCGGTGATCCCTTTCGGTGTCATTGGCTCAGTTCTTGGTCATATCTTGTTAGGTATTGATTTAAGCGCATTATCAATGTTCGGTATCATTGCCGCAGCAGGTGTGGTGGTAAACGATAGTCTGGTGATGGTGGATTATGTCAATAAATCACGCTTACAAGGTGTGGCGATAAAAGAAGCTGTGTTAAATGCTGGTTGCCGTCGTTTTCGAGCGATTATGTTGACATCGTTAACGACCTTTATCGGACTTGTACCCATTATGGCCGAAACCAGCATGCAGGCTCAAATGGTTATTCCTATGGCGGTTTCGCTTGCTTTTGGTGTGTTGTTTGCAACCGTAGTCACGTTATGCCTTATCCCCTGTTTGTACATTGCCATTGAGGATAGCAAAACCATGATGCGTAAAATGATTGCGATATACATTCCAGAAAAAACGCATCCTGCAACCTGATATATGGGTTAATCAACGCAAAACTTTCAATACAAATGCCAGCAAATGCTGGCATTTCTTATGTTTGAATCTACATAACCTGAGGTCTGGTTATATAACGTTCACTTTATAGTGCATTAAAGTAAGCTTTAATCGCTTTTAATCGCACCGTTGCCCCTCCAATAATGTCCATAAAACCTAACGCTGGATGAGGTTTTTCTGCCGATATCCACGCAGAACCCGTGGCGCCAATCGGTACGTTATAGCCTTCAGGTTCGATAAACTCAATCACCACAGTACGACCATGAGATCCCATATTATTGCCCACATGTTGCCTAACATGCTGAGTACCACTCATCGGGTTAATCATAGCTTCACCTGTCCCTGATGTAATGCTGTGAACTCTTCCTCTGAAAATTTCACCTGGATAAGCATCGACATAAAACTCAGCAAATTGTCCTTGTTTGATATAACGATATGCTTGATCAGCGATACGCATTTCTAAGAACTTTTTGCTGGTGTCATACAAATGCATATTACCTAGACGCGTACCCTCTGTGACATTCGTAATGGATAACTGTCCATCATATTGGGCGCGAATTTCACGACGCTTGTCTTGCCATTTAGCAGAGTCAATTTGAGCATCATAGGACTGCATTTGTGCGTCATGGGATTGCATTTGTGCATCAAGTGCCAACAACTCAGCTTGCATAGCCGATATTTGCGCTGTGTTAGCATCAATATGCGACATAAGATTATCTTTATCTTGCTGACTTGAAAAATCATTCAACTTAGTCAAACGCGCTAAATTTCGCTTGTCGTTATCAACACTAAAGACTAAAGCATTTATCTTTTCATTACCGGCATTGCGTTGAGCAATAACCGCATTTTTTTGGCCGATTACTGCATCTTTCTGAGCTTGAAGTGCTTTAATTTGCTCGGTGCTGTCCACTGACACTAAGGTGTAAATGAGATCGCCCTTTTTGACCATCTGATTGTGTGTAACATAAATATTTTCAACTTCTTGGCCAATTAATGGGCTTAACACCGCATGGGGAGCTTTTACGGTAGAGCTATCGGTTAAATCCGCAGGTGACCAGAATCTATGTCCCGTGAATAATGCAAATGCGATAAACATTCCGACACCAATTGAGCGCACCGCATTTTTTAAATTCCATTCAATCACGCCTAGCTTGACTAATAACCAGATAACTAATACATAAGGCAGCATAATTTCTTTCATGACTGATTACCTTTTATTCCATCATTGATGATTTTTGAAATACGGTTTGATACCAGATCCCAGCGAGCAAACGCGATAATGATGGCCAAAACCCACCAGGTTTTATCGATGAACAAACCGCATAACGACAAGGCAAAAACAATTTGTGTATGTGCGCTAGACATAGCTTCTGCTTTATGGACAGCAACCTCATGTAATTGCCAAAACAGGTATAAAACGTAAACCACTATGGCAAGGGTAATGACAAAAATAATACCCATAAAGAACTCAGAATCGAGAAGTGCAAGAATAGAGGGATATCCTCCTGAAAAATAAGACTCTGGGATCTCTTTTCCATGAACAGCCGCTAATAATGAAAATCCTTTGCTGATCAAAATTACTCCGCCCAAGGTGATTAATCCCTTTATGAATTTCATAAAGAGTTGGCCCTTGGTCGGTTTTACAACCGTGACTTGCTGCATAATATTCTCCACTATGCCTATTGATTACCAGTGGAATACTAAATGAAAATTGAAGTACAAATGGAATATGGGTTATTCCTGTTATAAGATGTGTCTTTAGATTAAGTGAATCATGCGTATTGAGTATCAACACGCTACGAGTGATTGAATAGCATCATAATTTTAATAACCTCTAGACTCACTTTTTACTACAGCTATAATGAGTTTCTAGCCTAAATAACTAAAATGGATGTGTATGGATCTCAATGCATTAAATGTATTTGTGACTTTATTTAAAACGGGTTCAACATTGCGAGCGGCTGCAAAGCTTAATCGTTCACAATCTTTTGTATCTAAAATACTGGCACAATTAAGAGAAGACTTAGGCGATCCATTATTTATCCGCACAGCCAATGGCTTACAACCTACTTCCTATGCCATCCAAATTGCCCCCAAATTACAAAATGCCATAGAACAAATTTCGGTAGCATTAGAGCCGGAATCTTTTAGTCCAGCTAAATTAGAATTTATCTCTATCCATATCTCTGAGCCCTTATTAGTTATGATAGCCAAGCCGCTAATCAATAAAATTCGGGCGGAAACCAATGCGATAGTGGAGCTTAGACAATGGCGCAAAGAAAGTAACAACCAGCTCATAGACGGTAACGTTGATATTGGCATACAAGCCTTAAAAGAACGCCCACAAGAGCTCTATCAGAAAAAAATTGCCTGTGGCGCGGCAAAGTTGATTGGCAATCAATCTGGTGAGTACGTCAAGTTGATGATCGACGATTACAACGAAAACCTGAATTTATTTCGAACTGTGATTGATGAAAAATTAAATGCCACAATTTTAGTGGATAATTATGCGGTACTCAGTCAACTCATGGATCAACATTTTACCTATAGTTTTCAATTACCCAATAAACAGCATACTGACAATAAAATTGGAGTCGACATTGCCATGATATGTCACTCAGCAAAACGCTATAACCCCAAAACCGTTTGGCTATCAGATATTTGTGAGTCGGTAATCAAGGATGCGATTAACCAATAACGCATAGTTTAATCATTGCATTAAAAATTTTAGAGGTGAAGTCAATGAGTCAGCGTAGTATTGTTTCATTATTTAAACCCACCTCAGTAGCGGTGATCGGCGCTTCAGATAATCCAACGCGAGCTGGCCGAGCCATCATGCGAAACCTACTTTCAGGTGGTTTTTCTGGGCCAATTATGCCCGTCACCCCTAAATATACTGCGGTGATGGGCGTATTAGCTTATCCCAATATTGAAGCATTACCCGTCAAACCAGATTTAGCCATAATCTGTACCGCTGACCATCGAGTCCCCTCTATCATTGAGCGCTTAGCACAATTTGGCTGCAAAGCCGCAATCATCATGGCCAGTGGCATGGCCGATACCTTTGATGATAACGGAGTCAGTTTACTTGCCCTAACCCAACAACATGCAAAACGCTACGGCATGCGGATTTTAGGTCCGAACAGTTTAGGTATGATATTGCCGACTATCGGATTGAATGCCAGTCTGGCTCATGCCAGTGCGAAAGCAGGTAAAGTCGCATTCGTGTCACAATCAGCAGCCATTTGCACTACAGTGCTCGATTGGGCCAATAATAAAGATATTGGTTTTTCTTCATTCATATCCCTTGGCGATGCTTCAGATATCGATTTTGATGAGCTATTAGACTATCTTGGCCGAGACAGTAAAACCTCTGCCATCATGTTGTACATTGATTCCATTAACGACAAGCGCCGATTTCTGTCTGCCGCAAGGGCTGCTTCACGCAATAAGCCGATATTTGTGATCAAATCAGGCCGAAGCCATGAAGGTGCTAGAGCCGCCATGATCCACACAGGTGGAGTGCGAGGTAACGATGCCGTATTTGAAGCAGCATTTCGTCGTGCTGGTATGCTGCGGGTAAATGACCTAATTGAATTATTTGCCGCGGTAGAAAGTCTTGCCCATGCCAGCGCACTAAAAGGTGAACGTTTGGCCATTATGAGCAACGGCGGTGGACCTGCAGTATTAGCCGCCGATGAGTTAATCATCAAAGGCGGTAAATTGGCACAATTATCCCCTGACTTACTTAATGATTTAAATCAGTATTTACCCAGCACTTGGTCAAAACAAAACCCCATAGATATGGTGGGTGATGCTAATGCTAAACGCTATGCCGACACATTAAAACGTCTGATGGATGAAGATAATATCGATGCAATTTTGATTTTACATTCACCATCGATTTTGCAACAAAGCGAACAAATTGCCCAAGGTATCATCGACACTTACTCACAACATCCTCGAAAAAACAGACTCAATATTTTGACCAACTGGAGTGGTGAAGACTCAGCCTATGTGGCGCGTAAAAAATTTAATCAGGCCAGCATTCCGACATACCGGACACCAGAGGGAGCTGTGCGGGCATTTATGCACATGGTTGAATACCGCCGCAATCAAAAATTACTACAAGAAGTACCGCAATCGATACCAGATAACATCCCAACTGACAGCGCGACAGCAAGGCAATTGTTGCAAGCCTATCAAAATGAAAATCAGTTGGTGCTTGGTACATATCAGGTCAGTAATATCTTAAAAGCCTATGGCTTAAACACGATTAATACTTGGTTTGTAACCGATGTAGCCGATGCGGTATCTGTAGCGGATAACGCCGGTTACCCCGTAGCCTTAAAAGTACAATCTCCTGACTTACAATATAAATCTGATGTTCATGGTGTCATGCTTAACTTAACCAGTTCAGAAGAGGTTAACCAAGCCGCACACTCAATTATTGATAGAGTGCATCAAGTAAACCCCAATGCACGGATTGAGGGCTTAGTAATACAGAAAATGGCGTTAACAGCAGGAACCCAAGAAATTCGCGTCTCTGTGATCAACGATCCGGTGTTTGGTCCGGCAATTTGTTTAGGTGAAAGTGGCACCCAATGGGATCCCACACAAGATGCATCTGTAGCCCTTCCTCCACTGAATATGACCTTGGCACGGTATATGGTTATTCAGGCGCTTAAAACCAATAAACTTCGCGACCGTCACCTGCCCCTTGGGCTGAATATGAACGCGCTATGTGTCATGTTGACTCAAATTTCTCATCTGATTATTGATTGCCCTGAAATCGCCGAAATCGATTTTAATCCCGTACTTGCTGCAGGCGAAAATATTACCTTGCTTGATGTTGACGTGCGATTACATCCAACAGGGCACGATAGTAGTAACCGTCTTGCCATCTTACCCTACCCAAAAGAGCTAGAAGAAACCTTGATCTTAAAAAATGGCTTAGAGGTAATGTTAAGACCGATATTGCCTGAAGATGAGCCCAAACACATGGACTTTGATAACGCATTATCAGAAGAAGATAGATACAAACGCTACTTTGGCGTGCGCTCTAAAATGACCCATGAAGAAATGGCAGTATTAACCCAGATTGATTATTCTCGTGAAATGGCGTTTATTGCGACAACAAAACTTGCAGATGGGCAAGAGCTAACCTTAGGTGCGGTAAGAGCATCCACAGATCCTGATAATACTGAAGCTGAATTTGCTATGGCAGTGCGAACTGATTACCAAGGTATTGGTTTAGGTAAACGGCTACTTGAAAAACTCATTCATTATTATCGTGGTAACAACACCCCTGTGCTTACTGGGTTTACCATGTTTGAAAACCGTAACATGGCTAATTTAGCCAAGTCATTGGGCTTTGAGGTGACATTTGATATGGAAGAACACCTGATTAAAATGCACATGGCGTTTGACCGTAAGAACAATCCGACTGAGTAAACTGACAATTGCATATGATTCAAGATAACCAACAATATTATGATCAATTATTTACAGGGTTATCGCTGAGCGAAACAACGCAAGCATCAATTGAATTTGAACAGTGTGATTTTAATGGTTGTGACTTTTCAGCTACCACATTCAGTCATTGTAAGTTCATTAACTGTTGTTTTACTCAATGTAATTTAAGCTTACTCAAAAGTAATTATTCACAATTTTTAGAGGTGCGCTTTATTGATTGTAAGATGATAGGAATTGATTGGACTAAAGCACATTGGCCTAAATTTACCGTTAATCCCGAGTTATCATTCACACGTTGCATATTAAACGATAGCTCCTTTTTCGGTTTAACCTTACATGAACTGATTCTTGAAGAGTGTAAAGTACAGGAGGTCGATTTTAGAAGTGGCGACTTTGTTAACTCATCCATGACCTCGAGTGATTTTCATAACAGTCTATTTATGCGAACAAACCTACAAAAAGTTGATTTTACTGACTCAGCCAACTTTAATATAAATGTTAATGAAAACAATCTCACTAAGGCTAAATTTTCCCGCTACGAAGCGCTCAGCTTATTAGAAAGTTTAGGTATAGAGCTTGTTGATTAAATTAGGTCTTTATTGAACAGGTTTAAACAGCAACAGCTAATTTAATCTCGCAAAAATAAAGGTCGTCTTAATCACAAGCTGAATCGATACTAGGTTGTTACCCCACAGTTTTCGTCTTGCATCATACTAAAGTGCTTTCACGCAGGATTAACTGCCATATCAATAAAGCCTAACACCAAAGAAGCGTTAAGTTGTCAACTTACGCTCCTTTCTATCTTGTCACGCCCTGCTCTTCCGCTGATGCATTAAACACTATTGATAGACATTTCGCTCACTGGGTAAATCAGTTAAATATTGCAAAAATTCAACTTCATAGCCGTTCGGGTCAATAAAATACACGCTTTTGGCATGAGGCTCATTCCCGCCCCAAATTCTTACCTCAAAGCCCGCCGCATTTAAGCGCCCAATCAAAGCATCTAAATTATTTACCACATAAGCAAAGTGGGCAACCCCAAGTGCATTTGAGGTTAACTCTCGCACTTTGCCAGTGCCTGAATCATTAAATGACAAGTATTGATTATCATCCCCAAAATGCAGCCATTTACGCTTTACACCATACCATGTGGACTCACCGCCACCTCTTACTCGCCAATGGGGCATAGCGGCGCGGTAAAATACTAATGTTTGATCTAAATCTTTTACCACGATATTTAAATGCTCTAAGTACATATTCATTCCCTTTTTAATTCATGTTTTTACTCTCCGGATACAGCATAAAACCTCAAGTTAACTTGAGGTAAAGTGTTTTTTGATTTATTTTTATAAAAATAATAAGGATTATTATGCTTAACGAATATGATCTATCGGTAGGACAAGTGGCTAAACGCTGTGGCGTTAAGGTATCGACATTACACTTTTATGAACAAAAGGGATTAATCACATCTTTGCGTAATCAAGGTAATCAGCGTCGTTACCAACGTGATGTGTTAAGAAGGATCTCAGTCATTAAAGCCGCACAACAGTTTGGTATTAGTTTGCAAGACATTCAGCAGGCATTTAGTCACCTTCCTAATCAACGTACGCCCAATAAAGATGATTGGAGCAAACTATCGCAAACCTGGAAAACACAACTCAACGCCCAAATTAATGCTTTAGAAGATTTAAGAGACTCGCTTGAAGGCTGTATCGGTTGTGGTTGTTTATCCATGTCAAGTTGCCCGCTATATAACCCTAATGACACCTTAGCAACGAATGGGGATGGCGCAGTATTATTGGTCAAGCCTACATGAAAAAGGGTTTAGTCTTGTGACTAAACCCTGATGAAAATAATCATCTAATGGGGGAAGATTGAGAACAATGAAACAAGCTTACTCTGTGATGAGTCGAGCTCGTGTAATTTCAATTTTACGTGCTTTCATTGCTTCTGGAATTTCACGTTCCAAATCAATATTCAACAACCCATTCTCTAACTCTGCACCAATGACTTTAACATGATCGGCCAGCTGAAAGGTGCGCTCAAAGCCGCGCTCTGCAATGCCCTGATGTAAATATTTACGTTCATCTTTTTGGTTTGCTTTACTACCTTTAACCAAAAGTTTTTCACCTTCACTGGTGATATCAAGCTCAGTCATACTAAAACCGGCTACGGCCATTGTAATACGGTAACGGTTTTCACCTAATAATTCGATATTGTATGGCGGGTAGCCATTGTTACCATTATTGGCTGCAGCATGTTCAGCCAATTGCGCTAATCGGTCAAAACCAATAGCACTGCGGTAAAGAGGAGTTAAATCTGGAGAAATAGAAAAATTACGCATAATCATATCCTTGTCTAAAGCAATATGTAAAAACATTAAGCCATTATTGGCAAGAGTACATTGCCCTTTCGGCGCAATGGGTTGCAAAATGTTAAAACCTCAATTGAGCATTTTTAGTGTGTCATCTTGCTACAAGTTAGATATGTGGGTACCAATATTGAATTCAAGGGTAATCATTAAAAAATTCAATAAAAAAGAACAACCCATTGAAAAATGGATTGTTCTTAGAGTGTAATTAGCTATTAATGACTAAATTAGTTTAATTCACAGCCTAAAACGCTATTAGAGTTAGTGTAGATAATGTCGCCTACTGGCGCATAGTCTGCAGCAACAATCATACCTTTATCTTTAAAGTAGGTATAAAGTACTTCTGCATCCACATAACCGGTTTGAACTGACTCAAGTTTAGGATATCCATCACCACCTGCTGCGTTATAGCTTGGTACCGTAAAGGTATAGCTGCTATCTGCTGCAAAGGTTTCGCCATTGATTTCGCTAATATCAACCGTGCTAGCCGCGCAATCTACTGTCATTTTCACACCAGTAATTTGTGCATAAGCACCTGAACCACGTTGGAACGTAGCAACCGTCGATAAATAATCTGCAACCTCTGCACCGGTTAAGGTATTCAAGGTCACCATGTTACCAAATGGCTGTACGGTTAATACGTCACGGTAAGAAATATCACCGGCATCAATTGATGCGCGTACGCCACCCGAATTCATTACTGAAAAATCAGCATTAACTTTAGTACGCTGTGCTTCAGCAATTAAACGACCAAGGTTAGTTTGTTCACCACGAACAATACTTCTATCACCTTCTAAACGCGCATCTGTTTCAGCAATGACTTCACTTAATTGGCCTTGACCACGATCTTGATAATATTTCAGTAATTGCTTCAAATCTGCATCCGGGACAATTTCTTCACCGATATACACTTTGGTTTTATTACCTGCCGCGTCTTCTACGGTTTTCTTCAGGTTTACAGGGATGAGTTTATAGCTTGCTAGGTTTAATTTACCATTGAAGTATTCAAAATCAGCACGGCCTACATATTTACCCCATTCATGGGCTTGCATGATGTAAGTGCCATTTTGCATATCAGGCAAACATTCATCTCCTGGTTTGAAATCAGCGTATTCATTGCTGCCTGGTTCCATACACACCGGATTTTGTGAATGACCACCAATGACCGCGTGTAAATCGCCTTCATTTAGTGCACGAGCCATAGCAACATCGCCAGGAGCATTACTGCCATGCTTACCATCTTCGTAATGGCCCATATGCGTGGTAGCAAAAATTAAGTCAGCTTCATTGTTGGCTTTGATTTCGGCAATCACTTTAGCCACTTCGGTTTTAGGATCCGTAAATACGATATCGCTGATAAATTCAGGATTGCCTAATTTAGCTGTATCTTCAGTTGTTAAACCAATAACAGCAATACGCACGCCATTAATGTTAAATACTTTGTATGGTTCAAAGTAACGAGTGGTGCCATCAGCATGATAAATATTGGCTGCAAGCATTGGGAACTTAGCAATAGAACGTTGTGAGTCAAGTACTGCTAATGGATTATCAAACTCATGGTTACCCACGGCCATTGCATCGTAACGGATTTCATTCATACCGATAAAGTCAGGAATTGCATCCTGTAAATCAGACTCAGGTACACCCGTATTGATATCGCCACCTGATAACAAAATACTCTCGCCACCATTAGCACTCACCTCTGCACGAATTTGATCGATTAAGGCCTTACGAGCTGCCATGCCATATTCGCCGTCTTTGTTTTCCCAAAAACGACCATGGTTATCATTGGTATGTAATACAGTAAAGATTTTACATTCAGACCCAGCTTCTGCACAGGTTGTCGGGACTTTTACATCATCATCGCTGTTACAACCTACTAGCGCGGCAAGCACAGCAGATGCCAAGATCCCTTTCATTAACATTTTAGACATTTGTAACCCCATTTATTAATTATCTTGTATTTTTAATCTAAATTTAATAAGCGAACTTTTTATTTCGCCACAAAATAATAGCAAAGAATGGGTCAATAACGTGACAACTTTATGACAGAAAAATGACATTTAGTGCAACATTAACAAAGAGTTATAATTAACACTATCCGTGCATTAAAACAAGGTGCCTGACAGTAATGCCATTAAACGGGTACCAAAAAAAAGGCTTAACCCGTTAATAGGATTAAGCCTTTAAAATACAATACTATTTACATTTCAAGGTCAATGCAAAAAATTGTTTCAAATACAGAACAAGTAACATACAACGCAAACAACTGTTAATTTAATAAATTATTTATCCATTGACCAATCTCAGATAATTGGTTAGGCAAAACACTATGTGCCATTGGATAGGTCTTCCAGCGAGTGTTATAACCTGCATTGTTTAATGCATCAAATGCCATTTTACCCGCGAATAACGGCACGACTTCATCCTGCTCACCATGATTTTGTAAAATTGGCGTTTGCTTATTGGCAGTAGATAACTGCTCAGGTAAATGTTCGCCACCTGGTAAATAACAAGATAGTGCCATAATGCCAGCAAGGGATTGCTCAAACCGTAATCCGGTAAACAAACTCATTACCCCACCCTGGCTGAATCCCGCTAGGATAATTTTGTTTGCAGGGATCCCTGCAGCGATTTGTTGCTCAATAAGTTGCTTAATTTGTAACTCTGATATCAAAACACCTTCTATATCAGCACGGTCATGCAGATCCATACTTTTTATGTCATACCATGAACGCATGATATAGCCACCATTAATGGTAACGGGTTGCTCGGGCGCATGCGGGAAAATAAAACGAATAGCATGGCCAGCGGGTAAACCTAATACAGGGACTACGGGCGCAAACCCCGCACCAGAGTCACCTAAACCATGTAACCAGATCACGCATGATGTGGCCGTATTGCTTGGTTCAACAAAAATGGCATCAAGAGTTGATTGAGTCATGTGATTCCTTAATTAATCAGTAAATTCGTATTCAGTTATTGAGCCTGAATGCCCGTTTCTTGTAATAACTGTTCAAACTGCTGCGGCGTATCTAGTTTAATCGTCCACTTAACTGTACCTGCATCTGCTGCGATAACGAAACCATGATGAAAGCAGCTAATGTCATCGACTGCGGCACTCATAATAATGTGATTTTGTAATAGGCGGCATTGTATTTCATTAGGCGTAATGATGAGTTTGCCTTGGGAAAATTCGAGGATCATAGGTGTACTTATTTGAGGAGAAGCAGTAAAACACTCCAATCAGGCTCAGCATTGGAGTGTAAAAGACATGATACTAGTGGTGGTGACCACCAACGCCATGCGCATGACCATGTGCAATTTCTTCATCAGTTGCATCACGAGCACTCACCACTTCGATATCGAATGTAAGCTCTCTACCGGCTAATGGATGGTTGACATCCACAGTTGCCATAAATTTACCTACTTTCAAAATGGTGACTTGGCGTTGGCCTTGATCTGTATTGATCACCGCTGCCATACCAGGTTTCCATACTTTAGCGCCAACTAAATGTTTCACTGACACGCGTTGCTCTGCGCCTTCTTGGCGCTCACCATAGGTATCTGCCGCAGGTGGTGTTACAGTGAACTTATCACCCACCGATTTACCGGTAATAGCATCTTCAATACCAGGCATCATGTTGTCATTGCCATGAAGGTAAGCAATTGGATCGCGGCCTTCGTTTGACTCAAGCACTTCGCCTTTCTCATCGCGCAGTGTGTAATTAAACTGCACAACCATATTGTCATTAATGCTCATTACTTATCCTTTAATTTTAATTGGTGTTGCTTAATACAGCGTAAAAATCTGTACCAAGCAATAAAAAAGTCGCAAGAGCTTAACAAATGCTTATTGTGTCGGCAATTTGTTTAAGCTAATCCCTAATTTTTCGAAAGTAGCATTATCAGGGTAACCATCCGCAATCAGCCCTTGTTGACGTTGATATGCTTGCAGTCCAGCGACTGAGTTACGACCTAAAATACCATCGGGTTTACCGACATCAAAACCAGCATCTAACAATTTTTGCTGAAGTGCACTGACCATTTCACGATTTAAACGTGGGTGATTAGGTAAAGTTTTAACAATGCCACTACCACCATTAATTTGATCCGCTAGTTGTCCAACAGACACTGCGTAAAATTCAGAGCGATTCCAACGCATGATCACATTGAAGTTTTCATAACCTAAAAATGCAGGTCCAGTATGCCCCGCAGGTACATATAGAGCCGCTTTCATATCTGGCGTGGATAATGGTTTTCCATTAGCTTGTTTAATGCCTAACGCTGCCCACTTCGCTAATGGCTGACTGTCTTTACTGCCCATATATGCAAAATCATAATTTGGGGGTAGCTGTACTTCACGGCCCCAACGTTCTGTGGCTTGCCAGCCAAGTTGCTGTAAAAAATTAGCGGCCGAAGTTAACGCATCTGCGGTACTGTTCCATAAATCCGCTTTGCCATCGCCATCACCGTCAACGGCATACTTTAGATAGTTAGTCGGCATAAATTGGGTGTGTCCCATCGCTCCCGCCCATGAGCCAACCATATCTTCATCAGCAAATTGATAACGCTCTTTTAAGGTTAATGCTTGCATTAGCTCCTGAGTGAAATACTCACTTCGTCTAGGATCACATGCCAGTGTTGCCAATGAGTTCAGCACCGACATATTACCTTTATAGCTGCCGAAATTTGTTTCAAGCCCCCAAAAAGCAACAATATATTGGCCCGGCACACCGTATTGTGCCGTTAATTGATTGAGCAATTTACGATGTTTATCAAACAGCTTGCGCCCTTCTTTTATTCGCCAATCAGTTACGCGTTTATCATAATAATCTTTAAAGGTAGTGGTAAACTCAGGCTGCTGATTATCAAGTTCGATGACTCTAGGCACAAAAGATAAATTTGCCACCGTAGTGTCGATGGTATGCTGAGAAATTCCCTTTTGCTTGGCGGTTAACTGTAATTGACTCACACATTGTGCAAAATCTTCGTTAGCCATAACCAGATGAGGAAAACTGATACTGAACAAAAAGGCTGGAATGGATAAGTAAACGTGTTTACGACTCAAAATGCACCCAATTAATACGAAAGTTAATGTGTGATAATCGTGACTGATCAGCCACAACTTCACAAGAGGCTTATGGCCATAAAAAGACGGATTTTGTGTTAAAAGGTGTGTTCTTAAACAATGCGAGTGTCATTTATCAATCCCACCTTGAGCTAAGTCGGGTATTCAGTATAATGAAAACGTTTTTAATCCCAATTAAAGAGAATAATCATGTCTGAACTAAGCCCAGCGTTAACAAGCTTCATCGAAAGTGTAAAAGAACACCAAATCGTTTGGGGACTTCAAGACGAAACAGGTGAAGGATGGGTTGTGTGTGATTCATCAGAATATGAAGATACTGACGTTATGCCACTCTGGTCATCTGAATCAGCGGCTAAAATTCATTGCACAGAAGAGTGGTCTGAGTATAAAGCAGTGAGCATCACGCTAATTGACTTCCTTGAATATTGGGTGAGTGATTTAAACGACGACGGTGTATTAGTTGGCGTTGATTGGGAAAGCGATCAAGAATGTCTTGAAATCGACCCAATAGTCCTAGCTAAAAGTTTAGTTGATATCGAAAAAGAATAACGTTAGCGATAGCGATAACGCGTTGAGTTCGAATGAGATTAAATTTCATCATTTAACGCGTTAACTTCACTCCACTACAAAGTTACTTTCAATGACAAGCCCAATACTCGTAGATATTCCTTTTGAAAAACGCCACACGTGTTGGTTTTGTGATGAACCTTGCAATGCCGAATTAGCTTATTGGCGTATGGCTCATACCCCTCACCCATCACTGACCGTGCCGGCCTGTAATGAATGTTTATTACTCGCAAAAAAGCAATTATTGACGTCTATTTGGGAATGTCGTGAGGCGGTCAAAGATCAATTAATGCAGCGTTACAGTCAAGACCTTGCGATTGGCATTAACTGGACCGAACAAGAACTTGAAGAGTCTGAATTTGAATGTAAGATTTTTGGTGGTTTTAAGAAAAGTGCCTGGATGATGTACCAAATTGCTCAGAAAAGAATTAATGCGCCTGGCTGGGTGTTGAGCATTGATGGGGAACAATTTGACGAAGACCCATTATTTGCAGGTAGTAACACACTGGGGTTTGAATTTGATGGGCTGCAATTTAATAATCTTACCCAAGCAATAAAACATTACTGTGCAGTATTGGCTTTAGATGAAGCATTTCTTCAGCAATTGGTGACCTTTTTGGGAAAAGATCAATTTGCTCATGCGATTAAACTTGCCAGACTCAATATTGGGATCACAAAATCGATGCAACAGAAAATCCTCAATGAGCTGATTGAGGATTTAGACGTATAGTGATGGTCAATACGATAATTTTAGCTTTAAACCAAGTTTTAGCACTATTCCAAAATATCTCTTAACCTATTTTGAACCTCGGTCACCAATAAATCTGGCTGAAACTTAGAGATAAACGCATCACAGCCCACTTTTTCTACCATGGCATTATTAAAGCTACCACTTAATGACGTGTTAAGAGTAATAAATAATGATGCCATTCGTGGGTCTGAACGCACTTCAGAAGTAAGCTTGTACCCGTCCATTTCGGGCATTTCAGCATCGGTAATCATCATTAATAACTCAGTGGCAACATTTTTACCCTCATTGGCCCATGATTTGAGCAAATTCAACGCTTGCAAACCGTCAGAAGCCTCAATAATCTCAATACCTAACTGACCTAATGTCTCCCTCACCTGCTTTCTTGCGGTGCTAGAATCATCAACGATCAATATTTTACGTCCAGGCATTTCGGGCGCTAATGCTTCGTCTAGCACCCCTTCAGACAAGCGAATGTCATAATTAATTATCTCTGCTAAAACCTTCTCAACGTCAATAATTGACACTAAATGAGACTGGCCTTGCTCTTCAAGGCGAGTTATAGCTGTTAAGTAATTGTTTTTACCAGCAGTTTTAGGCGGGGGCATGATATCCCCCCACGTCATGTTTACAATGTGTTCAACTTTTCCAACCAAGAAACCTTGAATACTCCGGTTGTATTCTGTGATGATTAAATTGCAATCGTCAGTGATGGGTAAAGGTGAGAAACCAATGGCACCACGTAAATTTATAACAGGAATAGATGTGCCCCTGATATTGGCAACTCCGGCTATGCTGTGATTACTGCCCGGCATCGCACTCAAAGGTGGCACCTTGACCACTTCTTTTACTTTAAAGACGTTAATAGCAAATAGTTGAGTAGAATTGATACGAAAAAGCAGTAACTCCAGCCGGTTTTCGCCAACCAGATTGGTCCGTTGATCAACTGTATCGAGCATTTTTTTCATTAAACATACCACCAATCATTAAATATGATCCATCACGCATTAGCCTGCACAAGTCTAAGTACCATTATAAACAAAAAACAAATAAAAACATGGGAAGCTATCTCATCTCAATAAGATCTACGAAGCATTTTGATACGTAAAGTATAATATTAGCTTAGTTTTCTAAAACCATTAATTGTTATACAGGGATCCTCATGCGACTAATACTGACATTACTAACTGCATTATCTTTAACCTCTTGCACCATGATTGATACAAAAGTGGATGTTATAGAAAACTTCACTGTTAATAATTATCTGGGTACATGGTATGAGATTGCGCGATTAGATCATTCATTTGAAAGAGATATGGATAAGGTCACCGCAACTTACCAATTAGATGCAGACAAAGTGCTGGTTACTAACCGTGGTTACAATGTAGAAAAACAGGCTTGGAAAGAAGCTAATGGCAAAGCTTATTTTATTGAGGGTAGTGACAAAGGGTTATTAAAAGTATCTTTCTTCGGTCCATTTTACGGTGCATATCAAATCCATGATGCGATCCAAGAAGTTAATGGACGCTATTCTGATGCACTGGTTATCGGCCCCGATAATAGTTATGCATGGATTCTCTCCCGTAACAAGCAAATCACTCCTGAAACCAGACAAAGATTTGTCATGAAAATGGAAAATTTAGGAATACAAAACAGCGATATCATATGGGTAAATCAGCAGGAATAATGTGATCAATTATCACCGTAATCTCGTATTGTTTTTTAACACAATTGAATCAAATAAGGCTAGTTATGGTTATCCCACTGTTCCCACTGTCGATGTGCCTGCTGCCCCATGGCTTCAGTCAATTACGCATATTCGAACCTAGATATAAACGCCTAGTAACAGAATCACTTAAATCAAATAGTGGTTTTGGTCTGTGTATGTTACACGACGATAAAAAGCACATGCTACCAATAGGTACGCTATGTAAAATTATTGACTTTGAGACCTTGGATGATGGCTTACTTGGTATCAGTATTCAGGGCGAGAAAAAATTTCATTTAAAAGATTTCACCATCGAAGCTGACGGATTAAAGCGAGGCACAATTGAGATAATAGATGATTGGCCAACATCGATTATTAATCTCGCCGAGAGTAAAAAAACCAGCCCAAATCAAACTACAGAAAAAATGTTAAGTGACACTTTACGAGAAATTTTAACCCAATATCCTAAGCATCTGGCCCAATACCAAAATGAACATTTTGACGATATTTCTTGGGTATGTCAGCGATGGTTAGAGATTATCCCGTTAACTGCAGCCGAAAAGTATCATTGTATCAATAATCATGACCATAAAATGGCACAGGATTACTTAAGTAATATCATCAAGTAACTAGCATGCCAAGTTGAGTACAATGTTTATGGTTTACAGTAAAAATAACTCATAAAAAGTGATCTGATTATTATTTAGTGGCGTATATATGTTCACTATCGGCAAATAATACGACGCGAGTGAAGATAATGGAAAATTTTCAATCACAAACTGCGCAAAATCGTTATGATAAGGCAAGACTTGCTAAAGATAACGGTGCGATACAATTGTCTAATAAAAATGAACTCGATGCTGAACAATTAGCTGAGCTAATGCTTAAGGTTGCTAACTTACGCTGTAAAGTATCTTTCGCCAAACTGTTCAATCATTTCGGACCTAAGATCAACGCATTTGGTAATCAACGATTGCATCAGCAAGGCCTGGCCATGGATTTAGTACAAGAAACCATGACCCGTGTTTGGACCAAAGCTCATTTATACAGTGAAGACAAAGCTGCGGTAAGCACTTGGGTATTCACAGTAATGCGAAATCAGTGCTTCGATATGCTTCGTAAAGTTCAGCACAATAAAGAAGATTCTTTTGGAGACGACATTTGGCCTCTTTTTGAATCGGACGACGCCGAAAGTAATGAAGATGATTTCAAATTATCTGGCACATTATTACGTCATGTCGATGAGTTACCGCCGCTACAACGACAAATTGTACAAGGTATTTACATGCAAGAAATGACTCAACAGGAATTAGCAGACAAACTCGATATCCCCATAGGCACAGTCAAATCACGATTAAGATTAGGCTTAGAAAAGTTAAAGGGATTTATGGAGAAACATTATGATTAAGTATCACCCACAACAAGAGTTATTGTCTCTCCATATTAAAGGGGAGCTGCCATTATCCATGTCTTTGGCGATATCAGCTCATGCTGAAATGTGTAGCATATGTCAGCAAAAACTTAACGCTTTAACAGAGAGTGAAACTGTTAATGTTTTTGACAATGATGTTGAGTCAAATATCAGTGTTGATATCGACTCACAGATGTCAACCTTGTTAGCACAAATGATGCAAAACACCTTAGATGATCTGGATGCTAAACCTGCTGAAGCATATATTGAAGGGGTCACTGAAGTGACAGTTAAAGACCAATCTTATCCTTTACCCCGTGCATTTAGGCATCAAATAAAAGCTCAATGGCAAGGTATAGGCAAAGTCAGTAGATTGCGTCTCGATACTGGTGAAGAGCATGCAAGAGCAAGTTTACTACACATTGCACCACAAGGTGAAATTCCTGAACACACTCACAAAGGTTCAGAACTGACACTGTTACTTGCGGGTGAATTTAGTGATGAATATAACACCTACAAACCAGGTGATTTCATGTTGCTTGACGAGAATCATCAGCATTCACCTAAGACCATGACAGGTTGCCTGTGTTATACAATAGTAGATGCACCCTTATACTTTACTAAAGGATTCAGCAAGTTACTAAACCCTATTGGTGAGTTAATTTACTAGTATTATTGCTTATCAGGATTTGATTGGTACATACTTTAATAGCAAATAGTTGGCAATAAATACTTTTAAATATTTGTTGCCAACAACATAAACTCAGTATATGCTTGCGGAAGTTTAATTACCTTGTTTATTTTGTTTACCTATCGTGAGTCTGCTCAACTTCCTTTCGTAAACCACCACAAGCTACAAAAAATACATCTGCTGAAAAGATTTAATATAAAAATATATTTATCAAACGCTTTTATTTTTGTCATTTGCTTGTCATAAACCTATGGTCAACTAGTCCAATCAAGCAGTTAACTTTTATGCGTAAATGTTAATGTTTTTAGTGAAATGATGAATTATATTTAATCAAAAATTATGATTAAACTCTCACATTTTTCATATAAACACTTGATTAGTGTAGGATTGATAGGGTAACTTAACTAAGCTAACTTAAATCTTTCGCAACACGAAAAATGTTAAGGAATTTTATTGTTAAAACTTACATCACCCAAGGGTGAGCAAATTATTATAGAAGGAGTATGATGATGTCATACCAATTTAACGGACACGAAATTACAGTTAACTTCCCAGTTAATTCAATTTCATCAAATAAAAATTCAATTGCTTTTACTGATTCTCAAGGTAAAAACAAAACAACCTTTTCAAAACGCATCGAAGCGTTGAACTTTATGAAATGGTTAATCAGTTCTAACAAGTAAACCTCTACGCTTTGCGTACATCATTTGCTCTGTTATTTAATAAACTTGGCTAACGGTATTCTCCTCTCATTTACCGAACGTTTATTATCAACAGAGCAAACTGATAAATCTTTCAAAACCCTATCCAATATCTCATTCAAAACATTAAGACTGTAAACCACAAAACTAACTATATGTAATAAAGATTATTTTATAGTTAAAGCCTGCTTTCTTTGGTATCTGGGTAACATTGTGGCATTGCCTAATAAGCCACCTTGATGGATATAAAGTATTTCACGATCTTTAAGATCACCAGACTCAATAGTGTGTTTCAATACATTTAATCCGATGGGATCATAAAGTAAATCAAACTCTATTCCACTTGAATCTAATACCTGTTGCCATAGATGAAATAATGAAAGATAAAGCTTACCAAAATGGTATTTTTTACCATCATTTAGTATTTGTGGATGATGGAGAGTATTTAAAGATAACTCATCAAACTGGCTTATAAGGTAAGCATCTCCACCTACTGTGCTACAGGTTAACACCTCAATATCTAAAGTATTTTTTTGAGCCTGTTTTACAAAGTACTCTTGTAAATATAACGCTGTGGTACCTGTGCCTGATGGCAAAAATATAGATAACTTATTAATATTTTGAATAACTGCCCAATTTATTATTTCTTTACCGAGTTCATAAATGCCAGTTTTAGCATATTCGCAACGCCCCCCTTCCGGAATAAATAAAGTTTCCAAAGCGTTATTTTTTTCTAGGTAATCTTGTTTTAATACCTTAATGGCATCATCTAAATGTTGGCAGGCATTAAACAGATTTGAAGACCAATCAATTTCAATGACATTAGCGCCATTTTTAATCGCTTCAGAATAATTAGACCGGATTTCTGACGGTAGCCTCTGCTGTTGCTTTAAATAATCGGCAATATGACTCACATAGTAATCTAATTTCCAGCCCTTTATTTTTGCCAATACCGATAGAGAATATAATGAATTTGCCTGCGCAGAACCGGACCCCACAACATGGGACACATCAGGAAAATCATTCACTAGAAAGTGATAAAATTTGCGGGCTTTATTGCCACTAAAATCTGCATGTAACAAATCATCTCGTTTAATATGTATTTGTCTGCCTGCAAAGTACATCGTATCTGTAGGGCTATTAGTTAGCATTAATCTCAATCATAAAGTCATTAATAACGGCATTGTATCTAACTTTAGTTAAAAGCCGCTATATTTAGTCTAATTGCTCATTTTATTTGTCTCACCATTAGTAGAAATCAGCCTTATACCAACAATATCAGACACTTAAATGTTGGCGCAATAATTGCTAATACTAAATATGATTGAATTTAAACTGTAAAAAGGAACTCAAATGGCTATTTTTAGGCTGATATTTAATATTGCATGGTTTGTACTGGGTGGTTTTGTAATGGGATTAGCCTGGTGGTTAGCTGGGATATTGTGTTTTATCAGTATAATCGGTATTCCATTTGGCCGCGCTTGTTTCGTGATAGGCGAGATGGCTTTTTGGCCTTTTGGTCAGCAAACCGTTAATCGCAGACAGTTAACGGGTGAACATGATTTAGGCACAGGCACAATGGGAATGGTTGGCAATATTATTTGGTTTTTATTCTTCGGAATTTGGTTAGCGATAGGCCATTTAACCCATGCCTTAGCTTGTTTTATTACCATTATTGGTATTCCATTTGGTATACAACACTTGAAACTTGCCTTATTAAGCTTAACGCCAATTGGTCAAACAGTTGTACCAACAGAGCAATATTAATGGCCTTGATGCTTACTTGATTCAATCAAGTAAGCATCCATCATTTGTTGTGCATCAAATTGAGATAATCCCCTATTAATCACCTTCTGCCATTTACGGCCTTGATCATTATTATTGAAAGCGATATGCAAACTTTTTAGTGCCAATGGCTTAGAATTCAATTGCAGTAAGTGCGAAATCCCCGCTATCTTAGGTTCATGCTGAAGATATTGATAGACATTGTAATCAATAACAATAGCGTCGATTCTTCCAGCGGCTAATTTCAAGATGTTCTGCCGTTCATCATTAGCTTCTTCAAAGGGTTGTCGCCCATCTCTAATCATATTGTCTATTTCATCAGTATTAACATATCCCTTCACAACACCGAGAGTGTAGTTATTCAAATCTGATAAGACCGTCAACTTTATTGGGGTACTTCTTCGTTGTAATAACCCTATCGGACTACTTCCTAAAGAATCTGAGAATATAAAATCATTAGTCTCATTAAGATATTCAGGAAAATAACCGCTATTGCCCCCCTTTTTTGCGACTCTAATTGCTCTGTTCCAAGGCAATACCGACACTTTTAACTCATGCCCTTCATAACTAAGTGCCTGCTGCACGATCTGACTGGTAACGCCTTTTTCAATGAGATTGGCTCCAGTGAATGGCGGCCACTCTAAAGTTGACAGCTCAAGCGTATCTGCCGTTAACTGCGCAGATAACAGGATTACGATTGCACCTATGTTATAAGCAAGCTTGTGACGGCTTAGCATTGAAACCATTTATGCCCCTTAAAAAATTACCTTCGATAATTCAGTGATATAATAATTGAACCGTTTTTTAAATTGCCACAAATAATATCTTTATAGCAGGTGCTTAACGGCATATAAAATAAACACTATTATTCAATAATAGTACAGACTCATTTTTTGGTGAAACTTATGAATTATTGGTTGATGAAATCAGAGCCAGATGAATTTAGTATTGATGATTTACAATTGAGTAAAGATCAAAAAACAGCATGGCAAGGTATTCGAAACTATCAAGCGAGAAATTTTTTACGAGATCAGGTAAAGCAAAATGATTTAGTCTTTTTCTACCACTCCAGCTGTAAAGTTCCTGCTATCGTCGGATTAGTAGAGGTAAGCCAAGCGGCAACAGTAGATATGAGCGCTTTTGATATCAACTCCACTTATTTTGATAAAAAGTCCGACATCGCTAACCCCAAATGGATTCAAGTTGAATTACATTTTATGGAAAAGTTTAACCGGCCTATTTCGCTAAAGCAGCTGAAAGCCGATCCACGGTTAACCAATATGGTTTTAGTCGCTAAAGGGGCAAGGTTAAGTGTACAGCCAGTATCAGCAGAAGAGTTTGAGCATATTATGTTTTTAAGTCGATAGTCATTTAAGTCGATAGTCATTTACATCGAAAAAAGCGACAAATCGATAGAATATAGAGCGGGCTCATATAACAACTAAGAAATAATATAGTGTTATATGAGTCGCAGTTTTTACATGGTGTCACTAAGTCATGTTGAGTTTTGCTGGTTGAGTTTTGTTAGCGTTAAAAACGTGTTAATTGAGGTAAAGGATACTTCTTGGTTATAGAAAAAACCAAGCAACAAAACGTCAAACAGATTTACCCGCACACCTCTGGATGCAATTATTGGCCACTCTTACCGGTTATCGACTTATTATGTAGCATCTCTAAACTGCAACTCTGCCTAGTAATAATGACCAACCACTCACTGAAATAACCTCGAAGTTTAACAGGCCTCAGTAACAGTCATGGATATTTATTACTGTTCGCCCTGGGCAATACCGCCTTTTGAAGGTGCATGAGCGATAATACGATCTGCCATACGCGAGAAAGGTAATGATTGTAGCCAGACAGTTCCATGGCCTTGTAACGTGGCTAAAAATAGCCCTTCACCACCAAAAACCATTGATTTTAATGAGCCAGAACGTTGAATGTCATAATCTATACCTGGTGAGAAACCCACTAAACAGCCAGTGTCTACTCTCAGTACTTCGCCTTTTAGTTCTTTTTTTATCAAGGTGCCACCAGCATGAATAAACACCATGCCATCACCTTTCAAACTTTGTAGTATGAAACCTTCACCGCCAAAAAATCCTGCGCCTAAGCGACGATTGAATTTCATCGTGACATTAGTGCCTAAAGCCGCGGCTAAAAAACTGTCTTTTTGGCAAATGATTTCGCCTTGATGCTTTGACAAATCGACGGCCAACACACTACCAGGATAAGGGGCTGCAAATGCAACTTTACGTTTTCCATGGCCCTCATTAGTAAAATGAGTCATAAAAATACTCTCACCAGTTAATGCGCGTTTCCCCGCACCGAGTATTTTTCCGAAAAAACCTGATTCAGGTTCTGAGCCATCGCCCATTTTAGCTTCAAAGGCGATATCCTGCTCCATATAATTCATCGCCCCAGCTTCAGCGATGACGGTTTCTTGCGGATCGAGTTCAATTTCGACTAACTGCATACTTGAGCCGATGATTTCAAAATCCACTTCGTGGCACTGCTTACTCATTAGTCACTCCTGTAACATAGAATTTCTGAATTAATTATTCAAACAACTTAAAGGTGTTGACATAATATGTCAACATTGTATTTCAGCTTAACACGCCGATATCTTGTTGATGAACCGCTCTGCTAGGCATTTTACAAGATAATATTAAGTAGAATGGCCTGTGATATTGAATCCATCTGAGCCATATGTTACCTAAATCATCCTAGCCCTGTTGTATTTAACTCTTTGGAACCTTGAAACTCAAAGCGGGTAAACTCATCAAGAATTAACTCTGTGAATAACTGTCCAGCTCTCCCTAATGGCCGTTCAAGTGTCGAAACCAATTGTGGTGTAAAACTGAATCGATTACCGCCAATAAAATCAACGGGTTTTAATTGATGGGACTGTAATTCCTCTTGAATTAAAAATGCTGGCATCCAACCAAAACCGAGTCCTTTTAACAGGGCATTTTTTTTCATAATAAACCCCGACAAATAAAACACTTTATCTCCACCAAACTGCATTTCATCTCGAACTAATCTTTGCGGTGACGAATCTTGAATAGTCAACTCAACGTGTTGTTGTAGTTCGGTTAGAGTGACATTTTTAAGGGCAACCAAGGGGTGTTGGCAACTGGCAACCAAAATACTGGTAATAGTCGGCAATGCTTTAGGATGGTAATTGGGACCAGCTAGATAATCTTTTACCAGCATAAGATCGGCATTATCACGCTCAAACCTGTGTTGCACGCCCCCCAAAAACTCCATATTCAATTGTATCTTGGTTGGCACTTTATGCTCGGCCATGCGTTTTAAAGCTGTCATGATGGGTTCCATAGGTAACGCGCCATCAATCACTAACTCTAACTTAGGCTCCCAGCCTTGACTAAAGCGACTAGCAAGATGCTCTATATTCGCTAAATGCTGCAACAAGCGTTGTCCTTCTGCCAAAATCACTCGTCCCTCTGGAGTTAACTCAGCACGATATTGATCACGGTTAAATAGGCTCACGCCAAGATGCTGCTCTAACTTTTTAACCTGATAACTCACCGCAGACTGTGCCTTATGCAGTTTTTCAGAGGCTTTAGCAAAACTCCCTTCTTCAACTAATACCTGTAAAACCTTAAATGCATCTACATCTATGCGCATAAAACTGTCCTTTATCGTGTAAAATTCGATTTTTGTATCGAATAACTGCCAGAGGTGTATCAATTTAAATACAATCTAAAAAACTGATTAAGTCTAACGGTTTATTATTCTTTTTTTTGTTCATCCAAGCAACTAAATTGAATGAATCTATGCAACATAGATCACATTATTTTCGCTAATCGTGCGTTAGATGAGATTGAGTGTTTGTATCATCGGGTTAAGGAAGCTGTTATGCCATTTTATGTAAAACAAGGCGAGATCCCCACAAAGCGCCATATCGCATTCGAAAAAGACAATGGCGAGCTGTACCGAGAAGAATTATTCTCAACCCATGGTTTCTCAAATATTTATTCTAATAAATACCACCATAATATGCCGACGAAGGCGATCAGTGTGGTGCCTTATACTGTAGACCATGGACAAGAGTGGCAAGACTCACTCATTCAAAATTATAAGCTAGATTCTCGCATCGCTGATTGTGAGGGTAATTTTTTTAGTAGCCGTAACAAAATATTTTATAACAGTGATGTAGCCCTCTACACTGCAAAGGTGACTAATAGCACCAATGAGTTTTACCGTAATGCCTATGCTGACGAAGTGGTATTTGTACATGAGGGCGAAGGTCAATTACTCAGCGAATATGGAGTCATTGAAGTCAAAAAGTGGGATTATTTAGTTATCCCTCGTGGCACAACTTATCAATTAACCTTCAATGATTACAGTAATGTACGTTTATTTGTTATTGAGTCGTTTTCTATGGTTGAAGTGCCTAAACATTTCCGTAATGAATATGGCCAATTACTTGAATCAGCGCCCTATTGTGAACGTGATATTCGCACACCTGAATTAACCGATGCCATTGTAGAAAAAGGTGAATTTCCTTTGGTGTGTAAGTTTGGTGATAAATATCAGCAAATGACTTTGGAATGGCATCCATTTGACCTAGTCGGTTGGGATGGCTGTGTTTATCCTTGGGCATTTAATATCGCTGAGTATGCACCCAAAGTAGGTAAAATCCACTTACCACCTTCGGATCATTTAGTGTTTACCGCACATAATTTTGTGGTGTGTAATTTTGTACCACGTCCATATGATTTCCACCCAAAATCAATACCCGCGCCTTATTACCATAACAATATCGACAGTGATGAAGTCTTATATTATGTCGATGGTGATTTTATGAGTCGTACAGGTATTGAAGCAGGCTTCATGACGTTACATCAAAAAGGCGTGCCACATGGCCCACAGCCTGGCCGAACTGAAGCATCTATCGGCAAAAAAGACACTTACGAATACGCAGTGATGGTCGATACTTTCGCCCCACTTAATCTTACTTCCCATGTTAAAAATTGCATGAGTGAAGACTACAACCGCTCTTGGTTAGAAAACTAAGTCACTCAGTGTGAAGCGCGTTGAAATATAACGAGGAATAACAACATGGCAAGCGAACAAAACCCACTGGGACTTTTAGGCATCGAATTTACTGAATTTGCCAGCCCAGATACCGACTTTATGCATCAAGTGTTTCTTGATTTTGGTTTCTCTATGTTAAAGAAAGCCAAAGAGCACGATATCACTTACTATAAGCAAAATGACATTAACTTTTTATTGAATAAAAGTCGTGCCGGATTCTCGGCAGAATTTGCTAAGTCACACGGTCCTGCAATTTGTTCAATGGGTTGGAGAGTGGAAGATGCGCAATTAGCATTTAAATTGGCAGTTGAGCGTGGTGCAAAGCCTGCAGCAGAGTCTGAAAAAGACATGGCCTACCCAGCTATTTATGGTATTGGCGATAGCTTGATCTATTTTATCGACACCTTTGGTGCTGATAACAATATTTATGCTACTGATTTTGTTGATTTAGATGAACCAATCATCACTCCAGAAAAAGGCTTTATGGAAGTCGACCACTTAACCAATAATGTCTATAAAGGCACTATGGATAAATGGGCTAACTTCTATAAGGATATTTTTGGTTTCACTGAAGTACGCTACTTTGACATAAGCGGTGCTCAAACGGCATTAGTGTCTTATGCACTGCGTTCACCAGATGGCAGTTTTTGTATTCCTATCAATGAAGGTAAAGGCAACAATAACAACCAAATTGATGAGTATTTAGGTGAGTATAATGGTCCTGGAGTTCAGCATTTAGCCTTTAGAAGCCGTGATATCGTGGCATCTTTGGATGCGATGGAAGGCACAGCAATTAAAACCTTGGATATCATTCCTGAATACTACGACACGATTTTCGATAAGCTACCTCAAATCACTGAAGACCGTGAACGTATTAAACATCATCAAATTTTAGTCGACGGTGATGATGATGGTTATTTGTTGCAAATTTTCACTAAAAACCTATTTGGTCCTATTTTTATCGAGATCATTCAACGTAAAAATAACCTAGGTTTTGGTGAAGGCAACTTTAAAGCGCTTTTCGAATCAATCGAACGCGACCAAGTTCGCCGTGGTGTGTTGTAATAACATCATAACGAAACTTCGTTTTACAAAAACCAGCCGAGCGCTGGTTTTTGTTTATTAAGCGGATTACACTCACTGCTTACTTATTGATAAAGACCTTATATATGCCTGATTACGCTGTACTCGCTGTGTTTATTCCAACCTTCTTTTTTGTCTCTATCACCCCAGGCATGTGCATGACACTAGCTATGACATTAGGTATGAGTATTGGTGTGCGCCGGACGTTATGGATGATGATAGGTGAACTAGTTGGTGTTGCCATTGTGGCCATAGCTGCCGTTTTAGGGGTTGCCAGCATTATGCTTAACTACCCACAAATGTTTGATATTTTAAAGTGGGTTGGAGGCGCTTATCTTTGTTATATCGGCATTAATATGTGGCGAGCTCGGGGTAAAATGGCGGTGATAGACGGTCAGCAAGTTAATACTCGCAGGTTAAGTTTAGTCAGCCAAGGATTTATTACTGCAATTGCTAATCCTAAGGGCTGGGCATTCATGATTTCTTTATTGCCACCATTTATTACCCTTGATAAGCCTGTTGCTCCACAATTGTTTGTGTTGCTTGGCATTATTATGGTGACTGAGTCTTTATCTATGCTTGCCTACGCTAGTGGCGGCAAAAGCCTGCGATTGTTTTTATCCCGAGGCGATAATATTCGCTGGATGAATCGTATTGCGGGCAGCTTAATGTTACTGGTAGGGATCTGGTTAGCATTGGGATAATGTCTATTTATCCTCTAATGTGAAACCTTTCTGAGTGGCAAATAGTATTTAATGGTCGCACTTTTCCGAGTTAAGCTTTTTATTTTGATAGTAAACTACGGCGCAAGATCTGATGTAAGGTCTTTAGCGAAATATGTTACTGCTATACAAACAACAGCTCTACCCGCTCAAACTGTATCAATTTAAAATTGCTCAAGCATTGTTTTCGGCTGAGTGAATGAACTGTCATTATGACTTATTTTTAAATGGCAGCTGCTGTGCAATCTGTGCCATATATATGGTAATGTGCCGCTGTTCTTGCTGACAGTAATCATTAATTGCATCGTTAAATGCTGAGTGAGTAACCAGATGTTTTGAATAAGTCGCTATTGGCTCAAATCCTCTTGCGACTTTATGCTCGCCCTGAGCCCCAGCATCAAATACACCCAAGTTGTTGTTAATCGCATAATCTATACCCTGATAATAACAAGTTTCAAAATGCAGCCCATCAATCTCAACCAACGTCCCCCAATACCGGCCGTATAAATGAGTTTTAGACACAAAAAACAGTGCGGCTGCAATCATTTGTTGATGGCAATCTGTCACAATCAATAATCGAATAGCCTCCCCCATAGATTGTCGCAGCCCCAAAAAAAACGCCTCATTTAAATAGCCTTGATGACCAGAGCGTTTTTGGTAGGTCAATTGATAACATCTTATAAAGTGATGCCACTGCGCTAGGGTGGCATCGACACCTGAAACAAACGTAAAATTCAACTGTTGCGCAGATAACGATTGGCGCTCTTTGTTGATATTTTTACGTTTTCTGGATGTCATTGAAGCTAGAAAATCGTCAAAATCTCTATATCCCTTGTTCAACCAATGAAACTGAGTGCCTTTACGTGTAATGCCAATATTTTGCGGCCATAAAGCCTGTTCCTCTTGATTGATAAACAAGCCATGCCAAGATGAGTAATCGTATTTAAGCATTTTTTGCTCGAGGTATTCGCAAATTGCCATTAATATGACCTTACGCATGGATTGAGACACACCTATATCAAACCCAAATCGTTGACCTGTGGCGGGAATAAACGGCACACTGGTAACTAATTTGGGATAATAAGCTAGTTGGTTGCGCTCATAGGCTTCTGCCCACGCCCAATCAAATACATATTCGCCCCACGAATGGTTTTTCTCATACATTGGCACAATGGCGCGCACTTGATGGGTTGCGGCTTCTTTGATTACAAGATGACATACTTTCCAGCCTGAGGCGGCTCCCACACAACCAGCCCTTTCAAGCCCCTGTAAAAACTCAAATCTAATAAATGGGTTATCATCGCTAAAACATTGCTGCCACTGCGCTTTACCAATCTCATCGATATTGTTAATTTCAGCTATGTTAAATGCTTGCTGCAATGCTTTACCCTTATTATTTAACCAATTTTCCGCTACAGCATACCAATTTTATTGCAGCTATGGCACAGTCGAATGATTCAGGGAACGACTTAAGGATTATCCGTGCATTCAACTATCAAATTTACCCCATTATTGCTGTCAGCCGTGGTCAGTTTCAGTTTAACCACAGCCAGTTTTTATCCATCGTATGTTAACGCAAATGAGGATTCAATCTTCAGTGAAATGGCTACCGCCCAGCCTATTTTTGCTAAACATGGCATGGTTGTCAGTCAAGAAGCTATCGCCAGTCAAATTGGCATTGATATCCTTAAGCAAGGTGGTAATGCCGTTGATGCTGCTGTGGCGGTTGGGTTTGCACTTGCGGTTACCTTGCCACGCGCAGGGAACATTGGCGGCGGTGGTTTTATGCTTGTTCACATCGCAAAAGATAACAAAACCATTGCTATTGATTATCGCGAAACTGCGCCAGGTAAAGCACACAAAGATATTTTTCTCGATGAAAAAGGCAATGCTGTTGATAAATTAAGTCGAGAACACGGCCTTGCCGTTGGTGTTCCGGGTACGGTTATGGGAATGGAACTGGCGTTAAAGCAATATGGCACCATGTCATTACAGCAAATTGTTGCTCCGGCTATAGAACTGGCTAAAAATGGCATTGAGATAACATCAGATCTTGCCAATTCATTGGTCGGCACTAAAAATAGAATCTCCCAATGGCCAAGTTCAACGGCTATTTTCTATCGACCTGATGGCAGTAACTTTGAGGTCGGTGACCAATTAATCCAACCGGAATTAGCCCATTCATTGTCATTGATTTCCAAGCTAGGCAGTAAAGGCTTTTACCAAGGCGAAACAGCAGAAAAGATTGTCGCCTCGGTTCAGCAAGCTGGTGGTGTCATGACGCTCAAGGATCTTGCAAATTACAAGGTCGTTGAACGAGAACCTATCCGTGGTACCTATCGAGGCTATGAAGTTGTTTCTATGCCACCGCCGTCATCAGGTGGGCTTCACATCATTGAAATGCTTAATGTGTTAGAACAATTTCCCATTGATAAATTTGGCCATAATACCGCTCAAACATTACATGTCATGGCTGAATCAATGAAATATGCCTATGCTGATCGCAGTGAGTTTTTAGGTGATCCTGATTTTGTCGACGTCCCCATTAACAACCTCATTAACAAAGACTATGCCCATAACATAGCAAACAAAATAGCCTTGAATAAAACTACCCCAAGTAGCGAAATAAAACCCGGTAATATCAATGGGTATGAAAGCCCACAAACCACCCATTACTCAGTGGTCGATAAATGGGGCAATGCCGTGTCAAACACCTATACGCTTAACTTCAGTTATGGTTCTGGGCTGGTAGCAAAAGGCACTGGCATTTTACTCAATAATGAAATGGACGACTTTTCGGTTAAGCCTGGTGTACCCAATGGCTACGGTCTTATTGGCGGAGATGCTAATTCAGTCAAGGGATATAAACGCCCGCTTAGCTCAATGAGTCCAACCATAGTCATGAAAGACAATAAACCCTTTTTAGTTACCGGCAGTCCTGGTGGCTCAAGAATTATTAATATCACACTGCAAATCATTATGAATGTAATTGATCACCAGCTTAACATTGCCGAAGCCAGTGCTGCTGCAAGGGTGCATCATCAATGGTTACCTGACTATTTGTGGGTTGAACGTAGTTTGAATCAAGACACTATTTCTTTACTTGAAGCCAAAGGCCATAAAGTGAAAGTGCAACAATCTATTGGCAGCACGCAATCAATTATGATAACTGAACAAGGTAAATATGGATCATCCGATCCTCGTCGAGCGGGATCTGCCGCCGTTGGTTACTAAGGCATTCACCTGTTGGTCAGAGAGTGTTGATGTATGCGCTCTCTGCCCTTTTGCATAACAAGATAGAGTTAACAACTATCCTAAAATTTACAGTCAAATCTACTCAAAACCACTTCTATATCAGCCTTAAACACAAACCTGCATCATTATTCATTAAACCTCAAATCGGGTTATGTGATAACTAATTGAAATTTAGTTATTAAACCACTTATAGACAAGCTCGAATTGCATGCAAATAACAAGGCGAATTAGCGCGTCTATAGCTGGCCTATTGCAAGTAAATACACAGATAGCTATGCAAAAGATAGTTTGATGTGTATTTAATATCCCTAGCGAGAGGTTAATTTATGTAGCCCATCCCAACCAGTATTGATTTTGGATGATTTTGTGAAAAATGTTAAAGTAAATGCACTAACTAGTCGATAAGTATGCGTATTATTGTTGTGGTACCTATATGATAAACATCATGGCGTAAAATAGCCGAGTGGCTTTAAAAGAGTAAGGCATTGATTATATAGATATTACTTTTGAATCTGTCATATGATTGATGCTAAAGCATACAATTATCGACAAATTCACCTCAGCTATAAAAATAGACATAAATCGATTTAAGCTATATTTATGAATTTAAAATTCGATAACTGACTTATAAATTGGTGAGATATCAAAAAATTAGCTATATAAGTATAGCTAACATAAAAATAAGCCCTTTGGGCACTTTGAGTGATGATAAAGGAGTAACCCTATGCACTTTAACGTGAAAGCGCTTTCGGTAGCGATTTCTATTGCATTAGTACCTGCTGCAGCGTTTGCAGATGAAGCTACCGATGCAAAAGTAGCAAAACTAGAACAACAAGTTCAGGCTTTACAAGCTCAACAAACCAAAAGTTTAACCGAAAAGTTTAACTTTAACGGCTTTATCAGTGGTGCTTACATCAGCTCTGATAATGATGCTGGTTATAACGGAGCCTCTTCTAGCGCTGACTTTTCTCAAGACAGCAAAATTGGTTTTCAAGGTACTTTCAATATCAGTAACCAGACTCAGGCTGTTTTACAGTTGATGATGAAAGGCGAAAATGATTGGGATGTCGAAGCAGAATGGGCTTATTTATCTCATCGTTTTGATAATGGAACCAAAATTCGTGGTGGTAAACTGCGCGTCCCCTTGTTTATGTATTCTGATTACTTAGATGTGGGTTATGCACAGCCATTTGCTCGTCCACCTACTGAAGTCTATGACCAAGTTCCTTTCTCATCCTACACAGGTGGTGATATTTCATACGATTTTGAATTTGAAGATTCGACATTAACCCTTCAAGGTTTTGGTGGTGAATCAACCGTGCCAAATAGCGATCTCGATTTATCAAACATCATGGGTGCCAATGTTTCTTGGACAGATCTTACATGGACTTTCCGAGCCGTATATGGTCAAACCGACTTAGATGGCGAAGCCAATGGTTTAATTATTGATAATGAACAAGCTGTATTCAACGGTTTGGGTGGCAGTTTCGACAATGGTTCTGTTATTGCTATTGCTGAATGGACTACCGTTGAAATTGATGGTTTATTATCTGACCACGCATCAGGTTATTTAACGGTTGGGTATCGAATTAAATCGTTTACCCCCTATGCTACTATTGCCTATGTTAAAACCACTGATGACGATGTCCGTTCTAATCTGCCACCACAATTAGCCCTACCACTTTCTCTTGGTTTAAATGAGAAACGTACAGCTTACAGTTTGGGTTTACGATGGGATGCCATTGATAATGTTGCAATAAAATTTGATTTAACCTATGCAACAGACTTTGGTGATACAAATGGAGGCTTAGAAACTAACCCTGTGATCAATCCATTCACTAAACAATTCCAATTCGATGATACTTTAGTGTATACCGTCAAATTCGATGCAGTATTTTAAAAAGGAGCGATGATATGAAAAAGTTATTCTGTGTATTCGCGCTCAGTTTAGGTGTTGCATTTACGGCCTCAGCAGGTGTAGTTGTTATTGGTAATAATGCTGCTGGTGATATGTCGATGTCAGATGCTAAAAAAGCATTTTTAGGCAAAGGCGATAATAGTTTAGTTGTGTATGAATTAGATGAAGGCAATAACACTCGCTCAGAGTTTCATAGCACTGTTACTGGTAAATCTGATGCACAATTGAAGGCATTTTGGTCTAAGCAGGTGTTTACTGGTAAAGGTAATCCACCAGCAACAGTCGCCTCAGCTGCTGCAATGAAAGCCGCTGTAGCATCAAACCCAAATGCTATTGGTTATATTGATGAAGCTGATGTTGATGGCACCGTGAAAGTCATTTTAAAACCTTAATCTTAATGGATTTAAGCCAAGTAATATTGGCCTTGTATCAAAGCGATGTAATGCAATTGTGCATTACATCGTTTTTTTTTTGTTACAAACTAAAGCTAAAAAAAATTTTAAAACCATTAAAATAATCCCTGAAAAATACACTAATAATATAGAAGGGAATAATAATGAAGGGCTTAACCCTCAAACCAATTGTCACAGCTGTTTCTTTGGCCATTGCATTAAGTGCCTGTTCAAGCAGCGACTCTAGCTTAGCGTTAAATTCAGCACAATCAAATGCCGAGCATCAAAATACGGCTGTGTCTCAACATGCTCATAATCCTTTTTTCAAACCGTATGATACTTTTTTTGGGATCCCGGATTTTGATAAAATTAAACCTGAACATTATTTACCAGCATTTGAAGCGGGTATTGCTGAGCAAAAGCTACAAATCACAAACATAGCTCAGAATCCGCAGCCTGCTACTTTTGCCAATACTATCGAAGCAATGGAATTTTCAGGAGATTTATTAACTAAGGTTATCAGTGTGTTTTATAACCTCACTGGTGCGCATACCAATCCTGAATTACAAGAAATCTCAAAAACAGTTTCACCGATGTTATCTTCAGCAAGCGATGATATTTTCTTAAATGATCGATTATTTCAACGTGTAAAATCGGTTTATTTACAAAAAGACGCACTGAATTTAAACGTGGCACAAAGCAAGTTATTAGAAGATACCTACAAATCATTTACCCGAGGTGGCGCAAACTTATCGGTTGCAGACAAACAAAAGCTGCGCGATTTAAACGAACAAATTGGTAAGTTAAACTTAGAGTTTGGTGATAATGTGCTTGCAGAAAACAACGCATTCCAATTAGTTATTGATAACAAGAAAGATTTAGCCGGCTTGCCTGATGACGCAATTAACACTGCAGCCCAAAAAGCCATTAAACTCGGTCATGAAGGTAAATGGGTGTTCACTATTCATCGCCCCTCAATTACGCCTTTCTTAACCTATGCCGATAATCGTCAATTGCGTGAGAAAATATACAAAGCCTACATCTCACAAGCCAATAACGATAATGCCCATGACAATAAAACAACCTTAGCTAAAATTGCGGCCTTACGCGCTGAGCGTGCAAAATTAATGGGGTATGAAACTCACGCCCATTTTGTACTTGAAAATCGAACAGCTAAAACCCCTGAAAATGTGTATGACCTTTTGAATAAAGTCTGGCCCGCCGCTTTAGAGCAAGCTAAAGCCGAAGCTAATGACTTACAAAAAGTGATTGATAGTGAAAATGGTGGCTTCAAGCTTGAAGCATGGGACTGGTGGTATTACTCAGATAAAATCCGTGTTGCTAGATATGACTTTAACGAACAACAAACAAAGCCTTATTTCTCACTAGAAAGCACACTTGAAGGTGTATTTTATACCGCCAATCGTTTATTTGGTATTATGGTTAAAGAACGCACTGACTTACCCAAATATCACCCAGATGTTCGCACTTGGGAAGTTTATGATAAAGATGGCAGTTTAATGGGTATCTTTATGGGTGATTACTTTGTCCGCGGTTCAAAGCGTGGCGGAGCTTGGATGAATGCTTATCGCCAGCAATACAACATGAATGGTGTAGAATCAAAGCCTATTATTGTAAACGTATTGAACTATCCACGTCCCGCCGCTGGTGAACCCGCCTTATTAACCTTTGACGAGGCTAGTACCCTATTCCATGAATTTGGACATGCCTTACACGGGTTATTATCTGATGTTAAGTATCGCTCTCAATCTGGGACTAACGTGCCAAGGGACTATGTAGAATTTCCTTCTCAAGTCATGGAAAACTGGATGACTCAACCTGAAGTACTGGCCCAGTTTGCTAAACACTATCAAACAGGTGAAGTGATCCCACAAGCGTTAGTTGAGAAGATTCAAGCGGCAAGTCAGTTCAATCAGGGATTTTCAACCGTTGAGTATATGGCTGCAACTTATCTTGACTTAGACTGGCATACCTTGAAAAGCAATGACATTCATAATGCGGCAGAATTTGAAAAAAATTCGCTAACTAAAATGGGCTTAATTCCACAAATTGCTCCTCGTTATCGCAGTACCTATTTCTCACATATTTTTGCTGGAGGCTATTCCGCTGGCTACTATAGCTATTTATGGTCGGATATTTTAGGTGCTGATGCCTTTGAAGCATTCAAAGAAAATGGCATTTTTGATAAGCAAACCGCAGATAAGTTCCGTCAATATATCTTATCTACCGGTGGTAGTGCAGATCCTATGTTACTTTACAAAGAATTCCGCGGTAAAAATGCTGGTATTGAACCGTTACTTCGCTCAAGAGGGTTGTTAGAAAAACACTAAACACCTCTGGATTGATCAAAAAAACATCACATCATTTGTGATGTTTTTTTTAACTGTTTTAAAATACATCAGTAACAAATTGATACGTGAAAAAACAAACTCACGTCACATTTACTTCATTGAAATTCGATATAATTTGCCCGCTTTAAAAATAAAAAACCAAAATATAATCATATGGTTGTTATTAAAGCAAGGGCAATATCGCCCTGGGGTCAAACAGGAAATATTTCAATGCATAACAAAAAAATACTTGCGATTATTATCGCTAGCTCACTCGGTTTATCAGCTTGCGGTAGCAACGATGATGACAGCGTCGGTTTAATTGAAGTGGATTTACGCGTGATGGAAACCACTGATCTTCATACTAACCTCATGGACTTTAACTATTATTCAGGTAAAAACGATCCCACTATCGGTTTAGCTCGTACCGCTAGTTTGATTAATGCCGCACGAGATGAAGTAACCAACTCAGTGTTAGTGGATAACGGCGATTTATTACAAGGCAGCCCAATGGGTGATTACATGGCTAGCGTAGGTGTAAATGACACTCACCCCGCTTACAAAGCGATGAACACACTGGAATATGATGTCGCGAATATTGGTAACCATGAGTTTAACTATGGATTAGACTTCCTCGAAAAATCACTTGAAGGTGCTGATTTTCCTTACATAAGTGCTAACGTAATCTGTGCAAATAAACAGGGATGTTGGAATGACATTCAATTTTCAGAGCCAATGTTCAGCCCTTATTTGATAAAAGAAAAAGTCGTTATCGACACCCAAGGTAATGAACATACCATTAACATTGGTTATATCGGATTTGTGCCACCACAAATCATGATTTGGGATAAAGCCAACCTTGAAGGTGAAGTTGAAACTATCGGTATTACCCAAGCGGCCAACAAATATGTACCCGAAATGAAAGCCAAAGGTGCAGATGTGATTATTGCGATCCCCCATTCTGGCATTGGTTCACCTGAAAACCCAGGCGATGCTTGGGCTGAAAATGCAACATTCGCATTGACCAATGTAGATGGCATTGATGCAATTATGTTTGGCCACAGTCATTCTATTTTCCCACATGCTAATTATGCAAGCTTGCCAAATACTGATGTCGAAAAAGGTCTATTAAATGGCGTGCCCGCGGTTATGCCTGGCCGTTGGGGAGATAATTTAGGGATTGTTGATTTAAAACTGCGTAAACAAGACAACCAGTGGGTGGTTATCCACGATGAATCACAAACAGAGGCCCGCCCTATCTATGATAATGCTAGCAAAACGCCATTGGTGGCTGGCGAAGACAGCATTCGTGATGCCATTGCAGCAGAGCACCAAGGTACACTTGAATATGTTAACCAACCAATAGGTAAATCTACCGGTGACATGTACAGTTTCTTATCATTGGTTCAAGACGATCCTACGGTACAAATTGTATCTGATGCCCAAATTGCTAACGTAAAAGCAAAATTGCCATCAGAATTAAAAGATTTCCCAATCTTGTCAGCCTCAGCACCTTTCAAAGCGGGTGGAAGATACTCAGAAGGGGATGCTGCTCAATATGTTATGGTAGAAAAAGGCGATCTAACCTATAAAAATGCTGCTGATTTGTATTTGTACCCGAATACTATGGTTGCAGTTAAAGCAAATGGTGCAGAGTTAAAAGATTGGTTAGAGTGTAGTGCAAATCAATTTAATCAAATCAATCCGAATATTACTGCGCCACAAAACTTAATCAATCGAGCTGGCCACCCAACATATAATTTCGATACTATCGATGGCGTGACGTACAAAATTGATGTGACACAACCATCTAAATTCGATCGTAATTGTAAAGTGGTTAATGCTGACGCTAACCGTATTGTAGATTTAACCTATACGGATACTGAGGGTAATTCATTTTCTGGCAATGAACTAGACGCAATGGAGTTTATAGTTGCTTCGAACAACTATCGCGCATTTGGCGGCGCATTCGCAGGAACTGGTCCTGAACATGTGATTTTAGAGCTTCCTGATGAAAATCGTGCCGCTTTAGCAGCCTATATCACTGCACAATCACAGCCAGATGGTAGTGGTGGTTATAACTCGGCGGTCAATCCGACCGCGGACTACAACTGGGACTTCAAAACCATCAACACATCAATTCAATTAGATGTGCGCTTTGAAACCCAAGACAGTGAATTAGCTGACACATTCATTCAATCTAATCAGCAACGTAAAATGGTCAAAAAACAGGTTGAGGGGACGATAGCCGGTTTTGCAATTTATAGTATCGATTTGCAAAATGACCCAGTAAGATAGTTTTGGATGTTACAAAGACCAATGCCCTACCTTTGTAGGGCATTATTTTACATTGGCTATACCGGTGCTATGATTAAGCACATCTTCCCTATTAGAATGTATGCACATGATTCATCATCTAAAATCAACTCGTTTTAAAATTTTTGCCGTTTTTTGTCTTAGCTTGTTAAGTATGAATAGCATGGCGCAAGTCGTTAGCTCAGCGCAAACCAACCCAACAGTTCAAAGTGACAATCATAACGCTCAAAAATGGACATTTATATTGGTTCGTCACGGAGAGAAGCAAACCGGCAGTGATCCTGAATTAAATGAGCAAGGCACACTAAGAGCGCAACGACTTGCTGATATGCTGCAACATATACCACTTGATAAAGTGTATTCCACAGATTACCGCCGCACTCAACTTACCGCCGAGCCTACGGCCAAAAACCAAAACTTAGCAGTGACGTCCTATGACCCAAGCGATCTTGCAGGATTCAGCCAAACATTAATGCAGCAACCTGGGCATTACTTAATTGTTGGTCATGGCAATACTATGATTGCATTAGCTAAAAAATTAAGCCAGTTAGATGATTTTGACAAAATGAATTACACCGAAGACTATGATCGTTTGTATTTTATTGAAGTCAATATCATTGATGGTAAAAGAACAAATTCAGTGTATCGATTCAGTTATTAATCTTGGCACAGCTTGTGACATCTGATTGCGAAAATAATGGCGTTTCAATGTAAACGCCATTTTTAATATCTCACTTTTTATCTCAACAAAAATTTATCCATTTAAACTCAATGTACCTGCAGATTACAAAGTCATAATTCAATCATTATTTAGTTGCATAGAGTTAGGCTTCGCTAGGACGCTTTGCTAATAATGATCTACTTTAGTTAAATTGATTTATCTATCCCAGGAGGATGAATGTCAAAAATTCTTGCTTGCCACCTTTATGATTATATTGAAGTCATCTGCTTATATCGGTACTCCGTATTGATAACGCTCATTAATGGTCAACAGATTAATGGGGTCTTCAACACCACAGGTTTTACTGCTACGCCGATAAAACAAGAGGTCATTTACGGCAAACAGATTAATGGTGTTGATATCGAAGTCATACTGACCGACATAAAGTCAATAAAGGTATTAAATGAAAATGCACAATTTAGTATTGTGCATTTCTAGTTTTTCCAAGTGAAGTGTCAAGGCCTAACTATTCAAGATCAAGGGGCGCATTTTTTTCATTATGGTGTGGCCAAGCATTAATAACGGCTTTGACTAACGAGGCTAATGGAATAGCAAAAAATACTCCCCATACTCCCCATAAACCACCAAAGACCAGTACCGCGGCAATAATCATTACTGGGTGTAAGTCCACAGCATCGCTGAATAATATAGGCACTAACACATTGCCATCTAATGCCTGAATAATGCCGTAGCCTAACATCAAATAACCGAACTCAGGTCCTATTCCCCACTGCACAAACGCGACTAATGCAATGGGTAATGTCACTAAGGTTGCACCAACGTAAGGGATCAATACTGATAATCCAGTTAACACCCCTAGTAGTGCAGAATAACGTAAGCCCATCACAGCAAAAAACACATAGCTCACAACGCCAACGATAATAATTTCCATCACTTTACCGCGAATGTAATTAAAAATCTGTTGATCCATTTCAAACCAAACTTTACTGGCCAAGCCGCGATTTGCAGGAAAAAAACGTTTACTTCCTTGAATTAATTCATGTTTATCTTTTAAAAAGAAAAACACTAATAATGGCACTAAAATGGCGTATACCATGAGCACAAGTAATGAGGCAGAAAAACCCAGTAACTGTTTACCAAAATCTAACAGGTGCTGAGTATCAAGTAGCTTTTTAAGCTCATTAATAGAAGCATCTATTTGTTCTACACTGATAAACTTTGGATAATCACGGCTAAGATCTCGAATGACTAGCATGCCCTTATCTAACATACTGGGTAAATCAGCAACTAAACTTACTCCCTGACGCCAAATGCTTGGCATTAAAACAAGAATAAGAATCAACATTAAGCCGAGAAAAGCGACCAATACTATCGAAGCGCCAGCGGTGCGATTAATGCCTAATTTTGACATTTGAGCAACGGGCCATTCTAATAAAAAAGCTAACACTAATGCCACAAGCAGTGGTGCTAGCAAACTAGCGCCAAAATAAAGGGTTAAGGTTATACCAACAAGAATAAACACTAATGTAATCGCTTGTGGATCACTAAAACGGGTTTTGTACCATTCCTTTAAAAACTCTAACATTGCAAAACCTTGTATAAATGAAGAAAAATTAACCTAACATAGGCCTATTTAGTGATATTAATTGCCATTGTGCGTTTATCTTGTTGCAATAGACTGACATGAAAACCGTTTTTTTCAGCCCAAGCGGGAACATCTTTGCAAGAACCAGGGTCTGACAGTAAAACTTTCAATGTTTCGCCTTGTGGCAATTGCTTTAATAACAGTTTTACCTGTACTAAAGGATATGGACAACGATACGTCGTTAAATCTATCAGTTTCATAATAATTTACGTTTAATAAACTGACGCTATTATCCTTAGTTGCATAGCAAACCACAAGCTAACAGAGTAAACTCTTGTGCGGTTTTCTCTACATAATAATCAGCGTTAAGGGTGTCGTTTGAGTAAATTATCTTTCACCACTAAATCATTGCTAAACATGAGTAAAACCTTTATTGCCAGTGCGGTTTCTGTTTTATTTGTGGCCAACATTGCCAGTAGTTTTGCCAATAGTGACTTACCCGATCTAGGAACGGCTGCGGTTAATACATTCAGCCTTGAAAAAGAAATGGTCTATGGTGATGCTTATATGCGGGTTATCCGCTCATCAGCACCAGTATTAAACGATCCCGTGTTAAATCAATATTTATCAGAGTTAGGAAATAAGCTTGTTGCCCACGCAACTGGGGTTAAAACCCCTTTTTACTTTTTTTTACTCCGAAACGATGAAATTAACGCCTTTGCCTTTTTTGGCGGCCATGTGGGTGTTCATACCGGGTTATTTCTCAATGCTGATTCAGAAAGTGAACTAGCATCGGTGTTAGCGCATGAAATCACCCACGTTACCCAACGTCATTTAGCGCGCTCTTTAGAAGCCCAAGAAAAAAGTTCCACGGCAACCATTGCTGGGTTATTAGGGGCGATATTATTAACCATCGCCGCACCGCAGGCCGGTATGGCAGCTTTAGCAACGACACAAGCCTTAGCTACACAATCAAAAATAAACTATACCCGTTTACATGAAAAAGAAGCTGACCGCATCGGTATGCAAATTCTAGTAGAAGCCGGATTTGATCCCAATGGCGCAGCCGATTTTTTTGCTGAGTTAGCAACCCGTTATCGCTTTACCACTACCCCACCGCAAATGCTGCTAACTCACCCATTACCTGAATCACGTATTACTGATGCCCGAAACCGAGCGGCACAATATCCAAACAGGTATATTCCCGATAACTTAAATTATCAACTTGCCAAATCGCGTATTCAAGTGCGTTTTTCAAGCTTTAATGATGAAGCGGCGCTTTCGTTATTTGAAACGCAACTTAAAAAGCACTCTTATGCATTTAAAGAATCTGCATTATACGGCAAAGCATTAGCGCTATTCCGCCTAAAAAAATATGAAGAATCTGAAGCTATTATCGATACATTAATCAAACAAGATGACAATAACTTATTCTATATCGATACTAAAACAGACTTACTTGCCCAGCGTAAAGCATTTGACGATGCCATTGTACTGCTTGAAGCACAGCGTAAACTCAAGCCGACATCTCAGGTGGTTAATGCCAATTTAGCCAATATTTACGTTGAGTCAGGTTCACCTAAAAAAGCCATCCCTATGTTAGAAGAACTGATATTTTTAGATAAACAGAATATACTCCCATACCAAATCATGACAGATGCGTACCGTAAAATGGGCAATAAAGCCTTGGAATATTATTCTAATGCTGAAGCGATGGCATTGGCAGCTGACTATAAAGGTGCTATTGACCAATTAAATTATGCATATCGGCATTCTGAAGGTCAGCAACTGCAAATTGCGCGTATCGAAGCGCGTATAAGGCAATTTCGTGAGGCTGATAGAAACTTAGAAGCGCTTAAATAACCCGTGTTCAAGACAAAATGAAAGTTGATACTATGACAAAAATAACTATTTTACATAATCCTCGTTGTTCTAAAAGCCGTGAAACCCTAGCCTTAGTGCAAGGTAAGTCAGATAATATCAGCGTGTTAGAATATTTAAAAAATCCCCCTTCAGTAGATGAAATTACTCATATCCTCACTTTACTAGGATTAACCGCCCGCCAATTAATGCGAACGAAGGAAACCGAATATAAAGATTTAGGTTTGCAGAATGCCAACTTGACGGAAGCGCAACTCATTCAAGCAATGGTTGATACGCCTAAACTGATTGAGCGTCCTATTGTGTTGGCAAATGGCAAAGCGGCTATTGGCCGTCCTCCTGAAAGCGTTTTAGCAATAATTGAGTAGCCATAGATGACGACCCACAGCTTATTTCAGCTTTGCCGCACAGGCTATATCGCCCTAGTATTATTGTTAACCGGATGGTTTATTCAACAAGGTCTTGAGGGAACCTACTCTTTAGCCTTCAATCTTATTTGGATATTACCATTGTTAATGCCTTTAAAAGGGGTTATTAAAGGCAATCCTTATACCTATGCCTGGGCAAGCTTTATTCTTTGCTTGTATTTACTGCATGGTCTTACTTTAGTTTACGTCACTGAAGATGCATTAGTCTTTGCAGTCATTGAATCTGTACTTATTTCTGCACTACTGGTTGGTTTTCCTTTTTATGCCCGTAAAAGAGGCCGGGAATTAGGCTTAGGTCTAAAGAAAAAATCAGAAAAAACAAACTAATATACACTTTAATTAGACATGATAAAGCGCCATAAAGGCGCTTTTTTAATCTTGTCGCAGTTAAAAATGCCATGCTATAGTTAATTGATAATAATCATAGGAATTAACACATGGTATTTAGTCGCAACATAATCTCACTTCTTGTTACAGCCAGCTTGCTCACTGCATGCGGTGGCGGCTCAGATTCAGCGGCTACACCAACTCCGCCACCCGATAATAACTTACCGGCTTCTCAATGTGATAACCCTGTACAATGGGCTGTTGTAGAAACCACTGACAACATCGCTTTTTTAACGGAGTTAACTTATCACACCAACCAACCAGGAGTGATTATTGCCCAACTGACAGAAAACAAATCCTCTGGAATGGTGTTTACATGGCAACAGGTTGCTGGTGATGGTTTATCATTAATTAACAATAAGTCGCCAGTATTAGGCTTTACCGCAGCAAATAGCGGTGAATATCAATTTAAATTGACCGTCACCGGAACTGGTCAAAATATTACTCAATTTGTGACGATTAATGTTATTAATGTTATTAATGATCAACAGTCTAGCCTTGCAGTGAATAGCGACCATCAGGTGGTTGAAGGAAATAATGTCAGTGTAAGATTGGCCCGCATTAATGGTGAGATGCCAACCAATATCGATTGGTGCACCTATTCGGGTGATAATGTAAATTTAGATTTGTCCAATACTGAGCGCCCATTATTTGTCGCACCTAATGTGGATCAAGATACCGTTATTTCAATCAGAGCTTCAGCTGAGTTTAATGGCCAAACAGTCACTGATGACGTCCATATTCTCGTCACGAATGAAGCCAATATTACGTCCCCCTATTTCGATACCCCATTAGCACGCACTTATGCGTATAAATCCAACTCAGTTTATAGTGATCAAATAAGCAAATGCACTTATTCAAATACACTTAACAACAGTTGCAGCATTTCACAACTGCCACTGATAGGACAACAGACGACAACCCCCACCATAAGCGACATTATGGACAGAGTTGTTGTATCACATGATTGGATGGGGCGTAACTTTGAGCTGTTTTTGCAACAGCAAGATCCACATGGCGACTTTATCACCCTATTACAATCTGTTAGTGCAATCGTTATTAGCTACGATATACGCCCTTCTTTTTACTGGGTAGTCACTGGGGCAATATATCTTGACCCAGAAAATTTATGGCTTACCCCTTCTGAGCGTGACAGTATTAATGAAGCACCTGATTATCGAAGTGATTTTGGTAATGATTTGCAGTTTTTAATGCCTTGGCGTTATGTAAAAAACAATCAATATGCATATTCATCATATCCCTACGAAAACCGCAGTAATCGCACTATTGAAGACTTTACACCGCGATTAGCCTCGTTGCTTTATCATGAATTAGCCCATGCTAATGATTTTTTTCCGCGCAGTGTTCATGCTGATATTCAAGGCCCGACATTATTAGATGTTTTTTATAAGCGTACCAATAACAAAGCACTAATATCTGATCAGCTTAGTAATTTATCACCTCTGCAAAGCAGCGAAATGTATGGTTTAGCGAATGTCAGCTTTAAAGGTGAAATAGCCAATGCAACCCAGAAATCATATGTACCAAGTGACGTAACTAGCTTCTTTAAACCTGATCACGCTTCAGACTATTATGCTTATTCTTCAACAAGAGAAGATGTCGCCATGTTATTTGAAGAAGCTCTAATGAGTCATAGATATACTATTTTACGTGATGTTGCAGTTACCGATGCACCTGAAAATGCATCAGGATCGACGATAACCGTTAATTGGGGGCAGCGGGGACGAATTGGCGAATCAACTATCAAACCTCGAGCCGAATTTGTCATTACAGAAATACTACCTGAAGTGGATAGCGCTAACTTAATAAATAATTTGCCTGCACCTTTAGCACTCACTCCTGGAAGGTCATGGCTAGAGAACTTAACTTTAATATCAAATAATGGCTTTGCACCACAAAAAGTCAATCACGTTCAACAGGATATAAGTTTGCACGAAAGACCGTTAGAGCTTAGCGGCAGTCAGCATAGATAGTACATAAGGAAGATGATATCAATGGATAACCTAACCCAGTAGGGTTAGGTTATTACAATCGGAGCATTTCTTTAATAAAAGGTATCGTTAATTTACGTTGATGTACCATTGATGCTTTATCTAATTTATCAAGTACGTCAAATAGTGTTCTCAAGTCTCGTGCCATGCGTGTCAGTAAGAATCGCCCGACTTCATCAGATAACTGTAACCCACGCATTGCTGCACGTCGCTGCAAGGCAACTAATTTTTCATCATCAGCCATTGGCTGCAAATGATAGATTAACCCCCACTGCATACGAGAGACTAAATCAGGTAACGCAAAACTTGCTTCTATTGGCGATGCACTCGCACTCACAATTAAGCGGCAGTCTTGTTGTTCTGCTATCCGATTATATAAATGAAACAGCGCTTCTTCCCAAACTGGATGACCAGCTACCGCATCGATATCATCGATGCAGATTAAGTTTAAGGCCTCAACACCTTCAAACAGTGCGGGTGAAATACTGGCATGAATACCTAATGGCACATATAGAGAACGTCGGTCTAAATCATTAGCATGTGCACATGCAGCATGCATCAAATGAGTTCGTCCAGATTTTTGCGGACCATATAAATACAAAGATGAGGTCAGATTCCCCTCAGCACAAGCTTGAAGCTTTTGGATCAGTTCATCGTTACCTGACGCAGGATAATAACTATTAAAAGTTTCATCATCAGGTAAATAAACGGGCAACGATAGTTGGCGTGGAGAGGATTGGGTCACTCAAATTTCTCAAAAATAAACACAAAGCGGGTGCAATCATATCATAATTGCACCCGAGGTAAAAACACTAGGGCCTGTTGATCTTTGCTGATTGAGTTTTGTTCGAGTTAAAAACGTTTTAATTGAAGCGAATGGATTGATGCCAAGTCATCTAAGCACTTTTTGTTCGCCCAAAACTCATTCAACAAAGAGTAAAACGTTTTTAGCCGACCCCTTCAGGCCGCATTTGTTGGCCATTTGTACTGCGTTATCGACTGCTTAGGTAGAAGAACTACACCACAAAGTCTCTGCCTTGTATAAATGACCAACAATTCGCTTCAAAAAAACCTTGAAAGTTCAACAGGGCCTAGCGACTATTGGTTTTTCCATTCATAAATTAACGATGTATTACCATTTGATTGCGGAGTTAAATATGAATTAGCATCGCCCATAGCATCTATTTGAGATAAACGAGTATCAATACTAAGTAAGCGCTGTAAATCTTCCACACTGCTAAATAAACCTAGTTTGTAGGTAATGGTCTCTTTACTAAGTTGACTAACGGCAACCTCTTTTACTGCACTGAGTTGTTTAAGATATTTTTCAATCTCAACAACCTGTTTCATGCTAGCAACACCAGTAAAACTGACTGATGTTTCAAGATTATTTCCCGATGATGCTATTGCATATTGACTAATATAGTAATCGGCGAGCAAAGTAACAATGCGTTTGGTTGCCGCTGTAACATCCACAGCTTCGCCTTGTTGCATGATAATTGGCTGTAATAACGCGCCTGAATGCGACTTATTATATAAAGCGAGTTGAAATCTTACTTTGTCTGGAGATTCACCAATATCGACCATGGCAAAATAATCGGCTTGATAACGGCTAGATGCAATATTAACAGGATTGATAAACATTCCTTTGACATCGGTTGGCGTTACTGCCATTAAATCATCTAAGTCCATCAACGGCAGTAATACTGGGATCCCTTTATTACTCGATTCTGTGGCAAAGTCGTTCCTTAAAGGGTTTTGACTTGAATCAGATAAAATCACGGTATCGTTATTTTCAGCCATTGTGACCCATAATAACGTCAGTGGACGCTGGGCTCCCCATACAGGCAGATTGGCCTGGCGCAGAATATTAATCACACCTTGGTGATCAAAACTAGCCTTGAATACTAAGTCTTCATTTACCTGACTGTAACCGTATTGAATCAGTAGCGCTTCAGGGTTAGCAATTTGTGCTTTAACCATAGGGTTCATTACCACACTAGGGCTTCCAGAGTTTTTAAGAAAAACACTTGCCAATGCCTCCTTTAAGGCACTAGAACGAGCACTATCTGTACGTGAAGCGACCACAATATCGGCTTCATCAAGTTTCAATACCTCAGCAGCAAATGCCTGAGCATGAGAAAAAGACAAAGTCATGAATATAAAAGTAAGTAATTTTTTTAGCATTAGGTGACGTAAACGCAATCAAAATAAGTGGTGAAAGTGTAACATAATAAAAATCTATCGAGTATGGTCTTTAGTCACTCTTTTTATCTGATTCTATTAGCATAAAAATCAGGCAACGGGACAACTCGATAGACATAATAAATATAATGGAGTTTACCTTATGAATCGCTTGTCAATCCCACTACAAGGTGCACAAATGCTATTTGTGGCCTTTGGTGCCCTTGTACTCATGCCTCTACTAACCGGGCTAGATACCCGTGTAGCCCTATTCACGGCAGGTATCGGTACCCTATTGTTTCAACTCGTTACAAAACGCCAAGTTCCCATCTTTCTCGCATCTTCTTTTGCATTTATAGCCCCGATTTTATACGGGGTGCAAACATGGGGGATCCCTGCGACCATGGGGGGACTGATGGTGGCGGGATTTGTTTATGTATTATTAGGCCTAACGGTAAAAATAAGAGGCATTGGTTTTATTAATAAATTACTGCCTCCAGTGGTAGTTGGCCCGGTGATCATGATTATCGGATTGGGCTTAGCGCCTATGGCCGTTAACATGGCAATCGGAAAAACCGGAGATGGTTCAATTGAATTAATTAACTCAAATACTGCGTTAATTATTTCATTAGCTTCTTTATCGACCACTATTTTAGTGGCAACTTTTGCTAAAGGTCTTGCTAAATTAATGCCTATTTTAGCGGGTATTATCGTGGGTTACGGTTTGAGCTTATTGTTTGGAGTGGTTGATTTCACCCCTGTTCACCAAGCCGCTTGGTTATCGATACCTGATTTTGTTGCTCCTGAATTTCACTGGCAAGCAATTTTGTTTATGATCCCGGTGGCGATAGCCCCTGCGGTTGAACATATTGGTGATATTCTTGCCATATCCAATGTCACGGGTAAAGATTACATGAAAAAGCCTGGCTTACATCGTACTTTAACAGGTGATGGTATTGCGACTATGGCGGCATCGGCATTTGGTGGCCCACCAAACACCACTTATTCAGAAGTCACTGGCGCGGTCACGTTAACAAAAAGTTTTGATCCACGCATTATGACCTGGACTGCGATAACAGCCATTATTCTAGCCTTTGTTGGCAAATTAGGCGCACTGCTACAAACTATCCCTGTGCCAGTAATGGGAGGGATTATGTGTTTGCTATTTGGCTCTATCGCTGCCGTTGGCCTTAATACCCTCATTCGAAATCAAGTTGATTTATCTGAGCCAAGAAACCTCAGTATTGTTGCGGTCACATTGGTATTTGGTATTGGAGGAATGGCATTTGGGATCGGTTCATTCAGTTTAACGGGTATCAGTTTATGTGGCATCATAGCTATTTTAATGAACTTAGTACTACCTAAAACCCCAGAAGATCATCATTCAGCACATTAATTTGTATGCTAGCCATCCTTGGTGATGGCTATTGCTCCAATTATCTATCAAGCCATTAAAACTTAAATGGGCGTTGACGATTTAACGCCCTAAACTGTAATTCGGTTAGTAGCAAAAATTTTTGTTCATTCGTCATGGTATGCCAACCTAGGATTTCATCTAATGTACGATGGCAACCCAAACAAATATCTTGCTCATCTAAACTGCAATGACGGATACAAGGTGAAACAACATCTTTGGATTCAGCCATGACGATTACTCAGACCACACCGCATATTCGCTTCCATTAATATCAAGAAACTGAAAACGCCTCCCACCGGGGAAATTAAATATTGGTTTACTAATGTGTCCGCCATGTTCAATCACACGACTTTGCGACTGCTCGAGTGATGAACTGTATAAGACGATCAAAGGTGAGCCTTTTCCAGTTGTAAACACTGTGTCTGACTCAAAGAAGCCTCCAGTGATACCGACATCCAAAAAACAGCTATATTTCGGTCCATAGTCTTGAAATTGCCAACCAAACACATGGTTGAAAAACGTTTTTGTTCTAGCAATATCTTTAACCGGAATTTCGAGATAATTAATATGATGATGAGACATGGCGATAACTTTCAATAAAAAAGGTTATCCACAGTATAGCGAATAACCTTATTTTACCCAATTAGCCGTGGTTAAATTCGATCTGAGTAACAGCTAATGATCTACGAGATCTTATTGATACATATAACAGGGATGATTTTTATTAACTGATTAATGCGGCAAATGCACCGATTAGCCCACCAAATATGCCCCCCCAAACCACTAACCACCCAAGATGTTGTTTAATCATTTCTTGAATAATTTGTTTCACTAACTCCGGAGTTAATTCATTCAATCTTTGGTCAACAATATTAGCGACTTTAGCTTGAATGTCAGCAATCACATTAGGCTGCTCTAATTCGTTCAAGAGTATTTGATTAAACTGTTCACTTTCAGACAACTCAACTAATGATTGCTTCATCTTCTCAATAAAAGGCACTTTTAATGGCAGTAATGCTTCAGTGCCACCAAACATGGCGAGCATCGGACCAAGCGACGATTTTTCAACGGTAGACACTAACGCATCGAAAGAAGGTGCCAAATCCACTTTATCAATCACAGGGGCTAAATTAATGGCTTTACTGTCACTTACGGTGAGAAATCTATCGATATTTTCCTCCGTAAAAAACTGCACCATCATAAGATGTTTTATTCCCGCTTTGAATTCTTCAAAACGATTAGGCACAACACCTGAACCATATAAACCAGGCACTTTTTCAAATAACATGTAAACAGCCAGCCAATTGGTTACCGCACCTGAAAGCGCAAATAAACCAACCGTTAATATCAATGGTTGCGTCATAAAATAACCCACAACAACAAATGAAGCGGCAATCATGTTAGTTAACAAACTCTTATTCAACCTATCATCTCCAGATACCAAAACCCCCAGTATTTTAACAGTAAAATACTGGGGGCCGTAAACTATTCGTTGAAGCGTAAACCTAAACTCGCAAGCTTTGCTCGCGATGCCCATCAATTAATTTTACCTGAGCACTTTTTGCAAGCACACCAGCACGAGCAATCATTTGGCTAGCAATACCTTGGTTTCGATACTTTGGTAAAACAAACGCATCTTCAAAATACCAGACAGGTTGTAACATTAATGAAGAAAAAGAAGGATAAAGTTGAATAAAACCGAGAATAATTTCACTTTCAAATGCAACAAAAATAATTGAATCATTTTCAGATAAGCGCTGACTTAAAAAAGTATAACATCCATTTATATCACTTGGATGGTCACAGGATTGGCGGTAATGATCGAAAAGATGACTCAGTGGCTGTAAATCAGCATCGACAGCAAGACGTATGTGCATATTTCATCCTTGAATTACATATTGATTGGCTTATTTTGTTATATCTATACTCACAGCTAAAAACCATAAGCTTATTAAAACCATGAATTACAAAAGTTTACATGTAAATAGTACAAATGTCTATTTGTTGACTATTGGAAAAATAACAAAGAAAAACCTCTCAATCATGCTCAACTTTGGTTAAAATAGTACTATCTTCTTTTACGGCAAAGAGCACCGTATGGCTTCCCTTTATTTTCATTTTTCACAACGCCCCCTTTATCAAAAGAGCCTATTTATCGCCTTTTGCTGCTATGCACTATTTTGTTTGATTTTGGGTTTACTTGCTCCCTATATTGCACTTAAAAAAGTACCAGAGCTTATCACAGGGCAAACCGGCCGTGAGAGCCAGATTGAAGATATTAGGTTTAACCCTTTTACCTTCGAGCTGATAGTTGACCGCCTATTAATGGCAGAGAAAGATCCTCAAATCACCTTTGTTGGCTTCGAGAAGCTCTATGTCAATTTATCGCCATGGGATTCTTTGCTTAACCTCGATGTCAGTTTACAAACCGTTAAGATTAATAAACCAACTATTAATCTGGCACGAATCACCGAACAGGAATTTAACTTTTCCGATATTATTGCGTTCATCGAAAATAATGCAACGCCGCAATCACAAACTCCTCAGCCGGAACAAACAGGCCTTCCATTTGGGATCCGTATAGATAAAATTGCCATTGAACAAGGTGCAATTTCACTTAGCGATGCTGTCAGTAATAGCCAGGTTGTCTACCCTAGTATTAATCTAGAATTCAATCAATTTGATAGTTTAGCCAAAGTGGTTAAGTCGGCCGAAAACGTGCTTAACCAGATGAATAACTACAAATTAATTCTTAATGACGAACATAATAGCCAGTTAACTTTAGCAGGTCAGTTTCAATTATTTCCGTTTACATTAGACGTAGAACTTGCGCTGAGTGATTTCAACCTTGAGAAATATTGGCAATTTATTGATGAGCATTTCGATATTCAACTCAATCAAGGCAAATTGAATGTCGTGAGTCATATTGCATTAGCAATCGATCCGACCGTCGAAACCCCTTTGCTATTCAACGTATCTAAAACAAACATCGATTTGTCTGGCATTGTCGCTTCACATGCAAATGAACAAAAAATTGCCATCGGGGCAATAAAGCTAAATAACCTAGAAATAGACAGCCAAAGCAAGCAAATTAACATTGCCAGTTTTGAAACTAACCAGGGTGAAATTGCATTAAAGGTTTCACCGACTGGCGCAGATTTAATGACCCTGTTAATGCCCAAAAACCTTACTGATTTAGCAACCGACACAAAGGATTCCACCATTGAGCAACCTACTGGGGAGCCAGAATCGCCTTGGCTGGTTACCTTAAGTAAAATAGACATTGCAGAGTATGAATTACACCTAGGTGAGTCTATTGCCAGTGAAAATGTTATTTTATGGAAAATGGATAAAATCAATATTGAAACCGGTGCAATAAAATCAGACTTATCCATACCTTTAACTTATCAAATTTCAGCTCAAATAAATCAAAGCAGCTTGCTAGATTCATCGGGGATATTCAATCTAGAGACTCAATCTTTGGAGGCTGATTTTAGCTACCAGAATATGTACTTACCTAATTTACAGCCTTACATTGAACCCTTTGTAAATATCACCATTGAAGATGGCGTTTTCAATACTAAAGGTAAGCTGACTGTAGATAGTGAAAAGAACTTAATTTATCAAGGCGAAGCTTGGCTTGATAAATTAAATATCAAAGATAATTTACTTAAGCAACCGCTGGTGAGTTGGAAGAGTATGGCAATCAATTCATTGGAATTTGATCGTCAAAAAAGCCAAATTAATATAGATGAAATTTTATTCGATGAGCTATTTTCTAGAATTATTATCTCAGAAGATAGAACTACTAATATTTCACATTTATTAAAATCTTCAACCACTAATGCTTCAGCGGATAACAGCACAAAACCAAATGCTGATTTAACTGCAAAACAAGAACAAAAATCTGAAAACGTCAACCTTGATATCGATAGTACAGAAACCGCAAATGTCAGCCCAAGTATTGAAATTAACCGTATATCCTTGAAGAATAGTTCTGCATTTTTTGCTGATAATTCATTAACACCTAATTTCGCGTCTGGAATCGAATTACTTAACGGCCACATCAGTAAGCTCTCCACAAACCCTGAAACAATCGCTTCGGTTGATTTAGCAGGTAAGATTGATAAATATGCACCAGTCACCTTAAAAGGTGACATAAATCCTCTATTAGCACAGCCCTATTTAGACTTAAATCTTATCTTTAAAAATGTTGAATTGACCTCGGTTAACCCTTATTCGGGAACTTATGCTGGTTACTACATTGATAAAGGGCAAATTTCATTAGACTTAACCTATAAGCTAAAAAATAATGCTTTAGTGGGTTCAAACCATGTCGTTATTGATCAATTACAGCTTGGTAAACCAAGTAACAGTGACTTAGCAACCAGTTTACCAGTGACATTAGCGGTAGCATTATTACAGGACCGACATGGAGTAATTGATTTAGGCGTTGATGTAGAAGGAGATTTAAACTCACCAAGTTTTAGTTTTGGTAGCATAATTTGGGGGGCGCTCGGAAACATCATTACTAAAGCAATCACAGCGCCATTTAGCTTGCTAGCCAATCTGATAGGTTCTGACGAACCGATGAATAACGTCACCTTTGAATACGGTGATAGTCAGATTAGTGACAGCCAAGGTAAGCATTTATTGGCGTTAACTGAAGCGTTAATCGATCGCCCGCTGCTCATTGTCAACGTTAAAGGTGATATAGACGCTATCAATGATAGCCAAGCTCTTGCTGAACAAAGCTTAAAAATTAAACTTGCCAAAACATCAGCAATCGACATTACTGAATTTCCAGCAAATTTATCAGCAAGTCAATTCCCTACCTCAGGCCCGTTAAGCGACGCACTGCATCAGCTATACAGTACTGAAATGGGGCAAGACCCAGACGAGGTAAGACAAAGCATCATTACTGAAAGCCAAACCAAGTTGCCAAAAGAAGACTTAACGGATAACGAGGTGATGATTCGTTGGCATATTGCTTTATACAACTTACTTAAGAATTCACAAATTGTTGATTCTGCAGATTTAGGTATTTTGGCTCAAAAAAGAGCCAAAGCGGTTAAATCATTTTTAGTAGACCAAGGAAAAATAGAAAGCCAAAGAATATTCGTTATGGAAAGCCGTATTAATGCCAAGCAACAAGCGGCGCAGGTTGAGCTAGAGCTTCAAGCAAACTAAGTTGAACTTGGTTTAAAAATCTATTTTCAGCGACTATGGTCAACGCTAACTGCGTAGGATAGCTTTGCAATTGCCACATAAACTTTCCTTGTTAGCGATGCAAAGATCATATTTAACGGGTAAATAGATGAAAGTTAATTTTCTCAATCCGGCTAATTCATCAATTGACCTGATAGAGGTTAACTAAAATAGTTAAAAGTGACATTAATGATAGAGGGATTCTTCACTAGCGCCTTTTATCTGAATCTCCAATAAAGTAAAATTACATTTTACTGATATGCCAACAGTATTTTTACACACCAATGAGGTTTTTATGTTTGTAGTACGCTGGATTTTGGGTCGAATTATTCTTTTACTCAATTTTATTTTTGCCCCAAAGAAACGTCAACGGTCTTTAGATGACCAACAACAAGTTGACAAAAAAGCACAATCTTTGAGTCTTTATCAGTACAATGCCTGCCCTTTTTGCGTTAAAGTTCGCCGTGAGATGCGTCGCCAGAATTTAAATATCAATTTAGTTGATGCAAAACAAGATAATAATAAGCAGGAATTAATATCAGAAGGCGGCAAACTACAAGTGCCGTGTTTAAAAATTAGTAACAATGGCAAAGTTGAATGGTTATATGAATCAAAAGCCATTATGAATTATCTTAATTCAGAGTTTGCTTAATTTTGTAAATGAGTAAAGTGAAATATTATTCGTCTTAACTCTATTTTACTTTGCAAATCACTTAAGTCTTCCCAAACAATCAATGATATTTGTTGTTGAACTATAAGGTCATTTCAGTGTTTAAAATTTTTATGTCGACTTCCATAATCCTTCTCCTGACAGCTTGTAGCGCTAAAGCCATCGATCCGATGGAGTTTGCGGGTCAGTTTAAAGATAAATTTAGCACCGAAATTAAAGGAGATGGCATAAAGCTGTTTGTTTATAGTGCAAAATTAGCTACCGCAGCAGACCGTAATGTTACCGACGCCTCAGCAAACCGACCACCAATTGATCGTCGTAAACAAGATGCTCGCAGTTATGCGCAAGAAATGCGTGATAAACAAGAGTTTCTTGAACTGTGGACTCAGCAGGTGCAAGTTGGATTAGACAAAACCATTGCAATGACAGGTTATTGCAAGCAAGGCTTTATCGAGTTAAGCCGCTACATTGAACCTGAACGAGGTGAGATTCGTGGTGAATGTAATGATGGCGCCACGGATGAAGATATCAATACATTTGGACGTTAGGGGTTTTAGCCAACTTAGGCTAAAATGACGTTATGAATTTTTGCGATTGCTTGAAGCTATCGAATATCAGCCATTGAAGATGTATTATGAATAAAAAACAGCAAATGATTAAAAAATTGGCCAAGCGTGCCAAGGCGAGACAAAATAAAGTTGTTCCAGACAACCCAAGCTCCAAGCCAAAAGAACGCTATATATCCAAAGCTGAGCGTGCAAAATTAGCATTAGAACAAGAGTCACCAGCAGAAACCCTTGTTGAAACCCAAACAGCATCAGCTGACTAGTGATTGAATGCCTAATAAAAACGCCAATCAAATGATTGGCGTTTTTATTTTCAAAATATAACTTGAGACTTAACTATTGTCATGTGCAATTTCTGCTGGCATATCATCTCGTAATTTCTGCCACATTTTGCCGCTTTCAATACCGTTTAATCGCATCAATGCTGGTACGGCTTGATAATTCTTATCGCGAGCAAGTTTTTCTAATTCAACATAAAAATTAAACGCTAATTTACGTGCATCTTTGCTTGAAAAATAATAACGCCCTACTCGGCTATAAAGGCCTTTAAATCCATTCAAAATTAGAACGTATAGCGGATTTCCAGAGGCGAAAGCTAAAGTATGATGTAGGCGATAATCAAAATCTGCATACGCTTCTGCATCATCCGATAAAAGATGAACTGTCGATAATATCTCTTGCGCTTTTTCAGGGTTATGGCGGAATGAGGCTCTAAAATAGATAGTGCTAACATTGGCGCGAGCAGACATCAATTGATCAACCAATAATGGAAAGCCATCTGGGTTTAAATCAGCAATCGTTTCTAAAATATTTAATCCTGAGGTTTCCCAGAAATTATTAACCTGTGTTGGCTTGCCATGTTGAATTTTCAACCAACCATCACGTGCTAATCTCTGTAACACTTCACGAAGTGTTGTACGAGTAACACCGATAAGTTCTGAAAGCTCACGTTCCGCAGGCAATATTGAGCCTGGTGGAAATTTGTTGTCCCAAATTGAACGAACAATGTATTTCTCTGCAAAACTTGCAGGACCTTTGGCATTGATAATCATCAGCCTAAATTTCCTATACTTAACTTGGCGGTTGTAGCTGACAAGCTACTTGAATTAAAACTGATCATACCAGAGAAGTGGAAAATAAAAACATTTGTTTAATCACAACACATTCGATGGCTATTTAATAACCAGCTACTTGTTAAGATGTCTTGAAAATTCAACTGTTTTTATGATGCAGCTCAAGCTTTTGAATTACAATTAAGCTTTATTTAAGCTAAACTAGCGCGAAATTACAGAACCGAATTAAGAATTAATGCCTTACTCGTTAAGATAAAGGTATTTAAATCAGTTCATTATGATGAGTTTAACGTTACTGAACCACAGCAGAACTCAGTCAAATTAATACCCGTTAATTTAGCGTGTTAAAATATTTGACTGCAGAAAAAAACATCCGCTTTGTTATCAGTTTTACATTACGCCAAAGCTTAATGATGCTTAATTTGGGCAAAAAAATCATAACATAACAATATCGGAGTGGCGAATATGCCAGCAACCCAAGCTCAAGCGATGTTTAGTAACTTTTTAGGTCACTCGCCTAAATGGTACAAACTAGCCATTGTGTCATTTCTTGTAATCAACCCATTATTATTTTTTTATGTCAGCCCATTTATCGCAGGCTGGGTATTAGTCATAGAATTCATTTTTACCCTAGCGATGGCATTAAAGTGTTATCCACTGCAACCTGGCGGATTACTTGCTATCCAAGCTGTAATTATCGGTATGACCTCCCCCTCGCAAGTATTACATGAAATAGAAGCCAACCTGGAAGTCTTGTTGCTGCTTATCTTTATGGTGGCAGGCATCTATTTTATGAAGCAATTATTACTATTCGCTTTCACTAAGATGATCACCAAGATCCGCTCTAAAATTGTCGTTTCTTTGATGTTTTGCGCAGCATCGGCATTTTTATCAGCGTTTTTAGATGCGTTAACGGTTATTGCCGTCATCATTGCTGTCGCTGTAGGTTTTTACTCTATTTACCACAAAGTGGCTTCAGGCAAAGACTTTAGCTCTAACCACGACCACACAAATGAAGAAAGCAGCCCGCAATTAAATAATCAAGAATTGGAAGATTTTCGCGCCTTTTTACGTAATCTACTGATGCATTCTGGTGTAGGTACTGCACTTGGTGGTGTTTGTACCATGGTGGGCGAGCCTCAAAACTTAATCATTGCAGCACAAGCACATTGGAACTTTGGTGAATTCTTTATTCGTATGGCTCCTGTAACTATGCCGGTACTATTTGCAGGTATCTTTACTTGTTTCATGGTTGAGAAATTAAAATGGTTTGGTTATGGTGCTCAACTTCCTGAAGCGGTTCACCGCATTCTCACCGACTATGCTAATTACGAAGACCAGCATCGTACAAGACAAGACAAAGCAAAATTATTCATTCAAGCTTTAGTCGGTATTTGGTTAATCGCAGGTTTAGCATTACACCTTGCTTCTGTGGGCTTAATAGGTCTTTCTGTGATTATTTTAACCACAGCCTTTAATGGCATTACAGATGAACATCAAATCGGTAAAGCATTTGAAGAAGCATTACCCTTTACTGCGTTACTCGCGGTTTTCTTTGCCATTGTTGCAGTCATTATTGATCAACATTTATTTGCCCCCGTCATTCAATGGGCTCTTAGTTATCAAGGCAATACTCAATTGGTTATCTTCTATATAGCCAACGGTTTATTATCTATGGTTAGTGATAACGTGTTTGTTGGTACGGTTTATATTAATGAGGTCAAAGCGGCGTTAGTTTCTGGGCAAATTACCCGTGATCAGTTTGATTTATTAGCTGTGGCGATTAATACTGGTACAAACCTACCATCTGTTGCCACACCAAATGGACAAGCCGCATTCCTATTCTTGCTCACATCGGCACTTGCACCGCTTATCCGTTTATCTTACGGACGTATGGTATGGATGGCTTTACCTTATACCATCGTATTATCTATAGTGGGTGTAACCATGATTGAATCAGGATTTTTAGCCGATATGACGACGTATTTCTATGATAATGCTTGGTTGATACATCACTCAGCTAAGGACATAGGCGGCGCCGTTTCAGGTCATTAACATCTGTTAATCGTAATATCTTAAGATAGACAATAATATAGAAATATTTTATGGTCTAACCCAACTTGAAACACCCTCTTTATGAGGGTGTTTTTATCTATCGTATACAGGGAATTATTTTGACAGCATTACAACGTTTTTGTCATCAGCGTACTTCATGGGCACTATTATTTGTTTCTGGCTTAGCGCTAGAGTTAGCTGCACTGTATTTTCAATATGTATTGAATTTTGATCCTTGTGTTATGTGTATCTATATTCGAGTTGCTGTCTTGGGGATCATGCTATCTGCTTTAGTTGGTTTAATAATGCCACAATATTGGATAGTTCGTTTTCTAGGTATGGGGGGATGGTTGGTCTCTTCGGTATGGGGAGTCAAGCTGGCGATTGAGCTAAATGAGATGCAAGTTAACCCTTCTCCTTTTTCTACCTGTTCATTTTTCCCAGAGTTCCCTAACTTTATGCCACTAGATAAGTGGCTACCACAAGTGTTCTCACCTACTGGAATGTGTGGAGAGTCCGTGTGGTCATTTATGTCAATTAGTATGGTGCAATGGATGATAATCGGATTTGTTGTTTACTGCTTACTCTGGCTAGTCATGGTGTTGCCTGCGTTAACGCCAAAACGCTAACGGGCTTATCGTCAAATAAAAAAAACAGACCTCATGGTCTGTTTTTATTTTAGTTTACCGGCGGTTTAATCAACGTCTTGAAGTGGCCATAACACAATATTATCGTCAAGATATCTGACTTTCATTTCATTAACTGTTTTAGCCTTAACAGACATGCCCGCAAGATGCATGGCTTCTTTTGATCCAGTGATTAATGGATGCCAGCTTGGTAAGTCCCTACCTACAAATAAACGTCGGTAAGCACAGCTATCCGGTAACCAATTCAATTCAGGTAAGTTTTCTAAACTGATCACAGTACACTCTGGCACATAGTTAAACCGTTCAGGATAGCGTCGACATTGGCAACTATCGTCATCAAGAAGATGACAGGCGGCATTGGTGTAATACAGCTCTTCTGTTTCATCATCAATAATTTTGTTTAAGCAACACTTACCGCATCCATCGCATAAGGATTCCCATTGCTCGGATGTCATATCTTTTAAAGCTGTTGTTTCCCAAAATCGCATAGCACATTCATCTCTTAATACATATCAACAAATAAGCTGTTTATTACTTACTTTCAAAGTTGATACTGGCTTTATGTTGTTCAAGTAAGTTTTCTGTTGGAGGCGGAAGTTGTAAATAATAGCCTTTGGCTTTTAATTCACTTTTCACTTTATCGATATCAGCTAATGCTAAAGAATCCCTTTTAGATAAAGGTACTAACATCACTAATTTTGGCGTGCCGAACATTTCCATTAATGGTTGAGGAACTTCATCAAAAACATCACGTTTTTCAACAAAAAGGTATGTATCGGTCTTGCGACTGCTTTTATATACTGTACAAATCATTTTAGTGTAAATTTCCGCTGGTTGAAACTTGATAGTCCACTACGCACACTATAACATGGTGACCCAATAAAATAATTGTAATTCAGAATACAAGCATAAAAATTTGGAGAATCACGACGAGATGGCTAAACAAAATCTCGAGTTGAAAGCCACATCTTTTACTCTATCAGTGCTTTATATCAATAATGCAAATCTTGATATTATTGCTGCAGAACTTGATAAAAAGCTGGCCCAAGCTCCGCAATTTTTTCTAGGCGCCCCCTTAATATTAAATTTAAGCGCTTTAGATGATACGCCGGTAGATTTAGCAGCATTAAGAGCATTACTTATTGAACGTCAATTAGTGATTGTTGGTATTACCGAAGCTTCTATTCCTTTTTCTGTTCAAGCAAAAGATTTAGGATTAGCAGTGGTAAAATCAGGTAAGCAGGCAGCTACTGCCGCAATACCACCGCGAGGAACTAAAATTGTTAAACAAAATATCCGCTCGGGCCAACAAATTTATGCCAAAGACGCCGATTTAATTGTTTTTGGTGCAGTAGGTAATGGCGCTGAGGTGATTGCTGATGGTAGCATTCATGTCTATGGGGCATTACGGGGTAAAGCTATGGCAGGCGCTGGCGGTGACACACAAAGTGTCATTATTGCAAGCTCACTTGAAGCCGAGTTGGTATCCGTTGCTGGACAATATTGGCTTGCAGAAAACCTGCAACAACATTGCCAAGCTCAAAGAGGTTGTGTGCGCCTAGAAGGCGAATCTCTCACTGTTGAACTATTGCCATAAATAAGGCAAATTTTAAGGATAAATATCATCATGGCACAAATTATTGTTGTCACTTCAGGTAAAGGCGGTGTGGGTAAGACAACCTCAAGTGCTGCTATCGCTACTGGTCTTGCGTTAAAAGGTAAAAAAACCGTTGTTATCGATTTTGATATTGGATTACGTAATCTCGATTTAATTATGGGATGCGAGCGCCGTGTTGTTTATGATTTTGTTAACGTTATCAATGGCGAAGCAAACTTAAATCAGGCCATGATAAAAGATAAGCGCTGTGATAAGTTATTTGTTTTACCCGCTTCACAAACCCGTGACAAAGACGCACTGACCAAAGAAGGTGTTGGTAAAGTTTTAGAAGATTTGGCGAAAGACTTCGATTTCATTGTGTGTGACTCACCAGCAGGTATCGAGCAAGGTGCAATGATGGCACTTTATTTTGCTGATATCGCGATTGTCACCACCAATCCTGAAGTGAGCTCAGTTCGTGACTCTGACCGTATTTTAGGCATGTTACAAAGCCGTTCACGCCGTGCAGAGCAAAACCTAGAGCCGATTAAAGAATATTTATTATTAACGCGCTACTCTCCTTCGCGTGTTAAAACTGGCGAAATGTTGAGTGTTGAAGATGTTAAAGAGATTCTGGCCATTGAGCTTTTAGGCGTAATACCTGAATCTCAGGCAGTATTGAAGGCATCTAACTCGGGTGTACCAGTGATTATTGACCAAGAAAGCGATGCTGGCTTGGCATACAGTGACACCGTTGATCGTTTACTGGGTGAAGATGTGCCAGTACGTTTTATCACCGAAGAAAAGAAAGGGTTCCTAAAAAGGATATTTGGTAGCTAATTATGTCCATACTTGATTATTTCAGAAGTACTAAAAAAACCAACACGGCCTCTTTAGCCAAAGAGCGCTTACAAATCATCGTAGCTCACCAACGTGGGGAACGTGATGCGCCGGATTACTTGCCAAGAATGAAGCAAGAAATTATCGAGGTGATCCGCAAATACGTGCAAATTTCCGATGAACAGGTCAGTGTTCAGCTTGAACAAAACGATGATAATTTATCTGTATTGGAATTAAATGTGACCTTACCAGAAGGTAAGTAATCTTGACCAATAAGATACTCAATAAAAAGGATATGATTAATCATATCCTTTTTTATTTTAATTAGATGAGGTCTAATCGAGCATTCAAGGCTAGTTTACAACTAAGTTCTACAAGTAAGTAAAAGAGCTACTCGGCTTTAAATACGATATCATCCAGCTTATTACCAACTAGTTCACCACGCCAGCCTTGCAGAACAAGTGGGGGTTCCCCTTGCTTATCATTAAATAGCCACAATAAGAATTGATGAATTAATCTTTTAGAACCAATAAACTCTAAAGGCACAAGCTTAGTTTCACTAATATCGGTCAAACGAGTTTTAATTATTTTAAATGCAGATTTATAGCCAGATTTGAGTGCAATTACATCAACTTCTTCTGGTGGATTATCAAAATCAGCAGTGGATAAGACTTTCAATAAATCTTTACCATGAAAACGTTTTTCCTGTTCAGTTAAATCGTTCAATTGATTCAGTTCTGCTAAGGTTTTAGGGGCTTTTTTGGCTAAGGCGATCAATGCATGATCTTTTATGACAAAACCTAAAGCTAAATTTCTCGCCACGGCTTTTTCAAGCCGCCATGCCGCCATGACTTTTAAGCTGGCCAGCTGAGAGCGAGTTAATTGAAAAGCATTTTTTACCTTTAGGTAAGCTTCTTCAGGATCAGCCCCTAACAAGCGCCCTTCTGTAATACGCTCACCTTCTTCGTATAACCAGTCCAAACGATTTTGTTCGGTGAGTTTTTGTAAGATTTGCGGGTACAGTTGATAAAGATATGACACATCATTTGCGGCATATTGGAGCTGGGCATCCGTTAACGGTCGTTTCATCCAGTCGGTTCGCGACTCGCCTTTATCTAGATCAATACTTAAACATTGCTCAACCAACTTAGCATAACCTAATCCGTGGCCCATACCGGCTAAACTAGCTGCTATTTGACTATCAAATAATGGCGTGGGTTGGCATTCACCATAGTGTGCAAACACCTCAAGATCTTCACTGCAAGAATGCAGTAACTTAATGATATTCTTATTGGTGAGTAATGCCCAAAATGGCGATAAATCTTTAATAGCCACAGGGTCAATTAGCGCTAATGTTTTACCATCATACGCTTGAATTAAGCCTAACTTTGCGTAATAAGTACGGGTACGAACAAACTCGGTGTCTAACACCAGTAATGGTGCTTGTTCATATTGGGCCACTAACGATGCTAATGCATTCTCATTACTTATATACTCAAACGCTAACACAGCTTACTCCATTTATTTTTTAGGGTAAAAAAAACCGGCTTATGCCGGTTTCAATATTACGCTTTTTTGGCTTCATCTCGAAGCTGACGGCGTAAAATTTTACCCACATTGGTCTTTGGTAATTCGTCACGGAATTCTACCAGTTTTGGTACCTTATATCCCGTTAAATGATGGCGACAATGCTCAATCAGATCTTTTTCAGTCAAAGACTTATCTTTTGCGACCACAAATATTTTAACTAATTCACCACTGGCATCATTAGGAACACCAACAGCAGCAACCTCAATAACTTTCGGGTGCAGTGCAACCACATCTTCAACTTCATTTGGGAATACGTTAAAACCCGAAACCAAAATCATGTCTTTTTTACGATCCACAATGAAGAAAAATCCCTTTTCATCCATATAACCGATATCACCAGTGGCTAACCAGCCATCTTTATCAATCACTTTGGCTGTTTCTTCAGGACGTTGCCAGTATCCCTGCATCACTTGTGGGCCTTTTGCGTATAGCTCACCCGTTTCACCTTGTGCTAATACCTTGCCATCATCATCACGAACTTGGATAAAGGTTGATGGAGCTGGAAATCCAATAGAGCCATTGTAACCATCTAAATTATAAGGACAGCATGTCACTAGAGGCGAAGCTTCAGTTAAACCATAACCTTCTAACAAGCGTGTTTTAGTAATCGATTGCCATTTGTCTGCAACCGCTTTTTGAACCGCCATACCACCGCCAATCGATAACTTTAACCCACTAAAATCGAGAGCTTTAAAATCTTCATTGTTGACTAAGGCATTAAATAAAGTATTTACACCCGTTAGTGCTGTAAACGGATAACGTTTCAGTTCGCCGACAAAAGCTGGTATGTCTCTTGGATTGGTAATTAACAGGTTTTTACTGCCTTTATGTAAAAACAGTAGACAATTCACTGTCAACGCAAAAATATGATAAAGCGGCAAAGCTGTAACAACGAATTCAGTGCCATCATCTAGTGCTGGAGAATAAGCGCCATTAGCTTGCAGAACATTAGCTACAACATTCCGATGCGTCAACATAGCGCCTTTAGAAACACCCGTTGTCCCGCCTGTGTATTGCAAAAATGCGAGATCATCACCGGTAACTTGTGGTTTGACATACTGTAAGCGTCGACCTTTGGATAAAGTATCTCTAAAAGAGCGCGCGTGAGGTAGGTCGTATTTAGGTACCATTTTCTTGATGTACTTAACGACGAAGTTCACTAGCGTACGTTTGGGTGCGCTTAATTGATCACCCAAGCGAGTAATAATGACTGATTTAACCGGCGTCTGGTCAACAACTTCTTCTAATGTATTTGCAAAATTAGACACCACGACAATGGCTTTTGAACCAGAATCAACCAACTGATGTTTTAATTCTCTTGGGGTGTAAAGAGGGTTTACATTGACCACCACCATGCCAGCACGAAGGACACCAAACAGGGCAATCGGGTATTGTAGTAAGTTAGGCATCATCAAAGCGACTCGATCGCCTTTTTCTAGCTTAAGATCATTTTGTAAATATGCAGCAAAAGCACGGCTTCTTTCTTCAAGCTTACGATAGGTCATCGTTGCGCCCATGTTGATAAAAGCAGGCTGATCAGCGTATTTCGCGACTGCATCTTCAAACATAGCCACCAAAGAAGGAAATTGATTTGGGTCTATCTCAGCCGGTACATTGGCTGGTAAGTTATTAATCCAAGGCTGGTCCACGGGTGTCTCCTATAATGGCCACTGTGCTAAGACGTGCATTCCCCGTCAGCGGCTAAAACGTATCACTATTATTTGCTCTTGTTATGATTTGGCAATAATCAGTCTACGTGTTGTTATCGTTATCGCCTGTGATGAAAATCATACAAGCGTTTTAATTTTGAACATAATCACATAATTGAAAGCAAAATAATAGCGGTTTAAGCGATACACAGCTTATTTTAGAATAAATGCTCGAATCAAGTTGATTAACTCCCCTGCATTACTCATATGCAAATGGTGATCACCGTCGATTTCTGCTAACTGTAAACGTTTAAACCATATGCTAGCCTGCTGTTTAGCTAATTTTAACTGCTTAAAACCTGCATGACCTAGCACTAATAACGTTTGTGTCTCGCTTTGGTTCATTAATGCATCGACTTGTGCAAAAGTCATTCGATATGCTGAGTCTAACTTTAACCTTGGATCGCTGCGCCAATAATATAACCCGTCAATGAACACTAGGTTTCTGGAAGAAATTAATCGACACCATTTTTCATCCATCCCGGTTAATTGTTGCCTGGCCTTTACCACCACATCAACAGAGGCGTATCCTCTTGGTTTATTCGATTCAGGTTTGTTAAATAATCCCCGATGTTGTTTAAAGCACCGCTTAAGCCTAGCTGAATTTAGGTTTGCATCTTCAAACAAAGGAGATAATGCTTCTATGAGGATGAGTTGTGCAACACGCTCAGGAAAACTGGCGTTGTAAGCACTGGCGACGATGCCGCCTAAGGAATGTCCCAGTAAAATAATTTTCTGATTAGGATCTGGAATAAAATAGTTAACCACTGCATCTAAGTCATATAGATAATCAACCCAATGTAACGGATAACAACCTTGCCTATGTGCCGATAGTCCATGCCCTGGCCAGTCGAAGGTAATTAATTGAAAATGTAAAGCCAGTTCTGATTGTAAAAATGCCTCCGCTAGTGGAACAAAACTCTGTAAATTATCAAGCCAACCATGGCATGCTAAAATAATTGGCTTGTCATCATGCCCATAACGTATAGCAGACAGAGGTAAATGAGCCAAAGGGATCGTCAGAGACTCTCCTTGAAAAGCGAGAGATGAATGTTGCTTTGACTCATTTGATGGCATAGATTATTTAGCTTTCTTGATAAACTTCAACGTCATGCGATCACTTTCACCAATATCTAAATATTTTTGTTTATCCTGTTCACCCATTGCTAGGCGAGGAGGTAAAGTCCACACACCCTTGGGATAATCTTTAGTGTCTTTGGGATTGGCATTCACCTCGGAACTAGCAAGCAATTCAAAACCTGCTTTTTTGGCTAATTCGACCATTTGATTTTGTTCCATATAGCCACTTTCAGCAGCCATGCCGATATTGGCTCTATGTTCAACAACACCGAAGGACCCACCCTCTTTTAATACGGCATAAGCCGCATTAAATACGCCTTCTAGCTGGCCTTTCATTGCCCAGTTATGCAGGTTTCTGAACGTTAACACATGATCAGCAGAGTTATCTTCACCCAACTTGAATTTTTCTGGTGGACTTAACGTGACAAATTGTACATTGCCCACAGTCGCTTTATTATCTTCAACCCACTTTTCAAACTTTAGTCCCGCTGATTTATAGTACTCTGTTTGACGGGTGTCTTCTGCCGGTTTTGTTTCAAAATTTGCCGCTACATATTGACCACTTTTAGCCAAATACGGTGCTAAAATTTCTGCATACCAACCGCCACCAGGCCAAAGTTCAATAACCGTTTGGTCAGCTTTAACATCTAAAAAAGCTAACGTTTGTGCAGGGTTTCGATATGTATCCCTTAATTTATTGGTGTCAGAGCGAAAATCACTGGCAACTGCTGCAGCAAGTGCATCATTGACTTTAATCTCTTCTGCTTGAGCTGTAATTGGGGCAGAATACAGACCCACTGTTGCAAAACTCATCATGATTGCTAACGCTAATTTACGTTTCATTTAATACTCCCTTTTGTTGAATCGACTTTTTGCCAACTGAGCCATAGCATACAGCAACTAACCGCTAACCAAATTACCACCCAGCACCATGCAGGTATCCAGGTCATTTGTGCTAAAGCTACAGCATCACCTTGCCCAGCTAAACCAAACAACACCATAGGACTAGCCATGGCATTTAGTATTATCATCAAGCCTAATATACGCAGTAAACTGTTTAAAGGACGACTATTTTTTAATTTAAGTGGTAACAAAATAAGTCCACTTAGACAGAGTAAAATAGCGATAGTAAGCAGGTCTCGTGCCCATAAAACCACCGAAGCTAGAATAGTCAGAGCCAAAATGGACAAAGTAAAACGTATACCATTACGCCAGGTTGCAAGTAAAAAAATCAAGTAGCCCCAAACCGCAGCCCCCAAGTAGCCCGAAAATGCAATCAACACAGCATTGCCACCCTGGCTATAACAAAGTCCTGCACCATTGGGAAATAGTTCAATATGGCTAACAATCCCGCCAGTCAATAGAGTTGCTATCCCATGGGATAATTCATGAAAATAACTTTCAAACCATTTAAAAGGCACGCTTATATAAGGCAAACGTGTTAATAAAAATGCGGCAATAAGTTCTAGAACAAAACGCCCTCTACTGGGTGTTCCACAAGATTGAGTTAACAGATTATTTCGGTTTACATTAGACATTACAACTTAAGTAACCTAACAAAAATGATTAATGGGTTTAGTTAATCAGAATTAAGTCGGTGAGGGAATGGCTATTAAACATTAAGATACAAACTATTTATATTCTGATTAAATACAGCCCAAAATGTTAATAGCAATGACAATGCTGCACAGCGTGCTTAGCGCATGTCAGAGATATAAAAATATCCATGCTGATTAGGGTTTGAGTGGCAATTGAAAGTAATTAGGCAAAGTAAAGTAAAGTAAATGGACTGGCTCCTCAAAAAGCAGCTCAATTACTGATAACACTTATATGTAGTAGCTCAGACTTGATCTGACAGTTACCCATTTTTTATGGTGTCTGTCAGCTTAGATTTGAGCTAGATTTTTATCTGCCCAAATCTGTTTCCCATCCAATAATGTTTCAAGTGGCGTTCGACCACAGCACATTTTGCCTTGATGAGTTCGATCATTGTTGTAGTAATTTATCCATGCGTCTAGATCTTTTTGCAACATTTCTAAATTATCGTATAGC
>NZ_JAPJEE010000010.1:70519-150508 GCF_030731885.1 Shewanella sp. ULN5 | reverse complement strand
AAATCGACGGTACCTTTGAAAATCAGGGTGTTGTCGTTGGTGATGAAGTCGCTGCCTGAAGCGCCGGTGTCCTGAGTAATGCTGGTAATGGCCACGGTGTTGCCATCATTGTCTTGGTCAATCTTAGTATCAATCACCACGTCTTGGGTGACGGTCTTGCTGTTGCCAGCCACGTCAGTGACCGTGGCGCTGACAGGGTAAGTGCCATCAGCCAATGTGGTGCTGGTTAAGTCGATGCTCCAGTTACCGCTGGCATCAATCACCAAGCCGTTGGCGGTGGTGTAGACCACGCCATTGATGGTGACGGCCAAGGTGCTGTTGTCACCTAAATCGACGGTACCGTTGAAGACTAAGGTGTTGTCGTTGGTGATGAAGTCGCTGCCCGAGGCGCCGGTGTCATCGGTAATGCTGGTGATCGCCACGGTGTTGCCGTCACCATCTTGGTCAATCTTGGTATCAATCACCACGTCCTGGGTGACGGTTTTGCTGTTGCCGGCCAAGTCAGTGACCGTGGCGCTGACAGGGTAAGTGCCATCGGCCAAGGTGGTGCCGGTTAAGTCGATGCTCCAGTTACCGCTGGCATCAATCACCAAGCCGTTGGCGGTGGTGTAGACCACGCCATTGATGGTGACGGCCAAGGTGCTGTTGTCACCTAAATCGACGGTACCGTTGAAGACTAAGGTGTTGTCGTTGGTGATGAAGTCGCTGCCTGAGGCGCCGGTGTCATCGGTAATGCTGGTGATCGCCACGGTGTTGCCGTCGCCATCTTGGTCAATCTTGGTATCAATCACCACGTCTTGGGTGACGGTTTTGCTGTTGCCGGCCAGGTCAGTGACGGTGGCGCTGACAGGGTAAGTGCCATCGGCCAAGGTGGTGCCGGTTAAGTCGATGCTCCAGTTACCGCTGGCATCAATCACCAAGCCGTTGGCAGTGGTGTAGACCACGCCATTGATGGTGACGGCCAAGGTGCTGTTGTCACCCAAATCGACGGTACCGTTGAACACTAAGGTGTTGTCGTTGGTGATGAAGTCGCTGCCGGAGGCGCCGGTGTCATCGGTAATGCTGGTGATCGCCACGGTGTTGCCGTCGCCATCTTGGTCAATCTTGGTATCAATCACCACATCTTGGGTGACGGTTTTGCTGTTGCCGGCCACGTCGGTGACGGTGGCAGTGACAGGGTAGGTGCCGTCAGGCAGCACAGTGCCAGTCAGGTCAACACTCCAGTTGCCATCGGTATCAATCACTAAGCCATTGGCGGTGGTGTAGACCACGCCGTTGATGGTAACCGCTAAGGTGCTGTTGTCATCCAAATCGACGGTACCTTTGAAAATCAGGGTGTTGTCATTGGTGATGAAGTCGCTGCCGGAGGCGCCAGTGTCATCGGTAATGCTGGTGATCGCCACGGTGTTGCCGTCGCCATCTTGGTCAATCTTGGTATCAATCACCACGTCCTGGGTGACGGTCTTGCTGTTGCCAGCCAGGTCAGTGACGGTGGCGCTGACAGGGTAAGTGCCATCGGCCAAGGTGGTGCCGGTTAAGTCGATGCTCCAGTTGCCGCTGGCATCAATCACTAAGCCATTGGCGGTGGTGTAGACCACACCGTTGATGGTGACGGCTAAGGTGCTGTTGTCACCTAAATCGACGGTACCTTTGAAAATCAGGGTGTTGTCGTTGGTGATGAAGTCGCTGCCTGAAGCGCCGGTGTCCTGAGTAATGCTGGTAATGGCCACGGTGTTGCCATCATTGTCTTGGTCAATTTGGGTATCTACATTGCCATTATCAGTGGCTTTACCTGTATTACCAGCAGGATCTGTCACTGTTGCTACAGCAGTATAACCACCTTCTGCCAGAGGGGTTGTGACGTCCACTGCGTAGGTGCCATCTTCATTGACAGTCGTTGTTAATGTCTGTTCTGCACCTGTGCTATCTGTGACTACAATCGTAATTGTGCTACCTGGTGTTGCATCTGACGAACCAGTAATAGTAGGGGTGGTATCTTGTGTATTATCGGGTGCATCAACAGTGATGTTGGGTGCCGTGATATCCACAATGCCTGTATCTGTTGCTGTGCCTGTATTACCAGCAAGATCTGTCACTGTTGCTACAGCGGTATAGCCGCCTTCAGCGAGTGGGTTGGTGACATCGACAGAATAAGTTCCATCAGGGTTTACTGTGGTTGTCAGAGTCTGCTCTGCACCAGTGCTATCGGTAACGGTAATCGTAATCGTGCTACCTGGCGGTGCATCAGTCGAACCTGTGATTGTTGGTGTTGTATTTTGGGTATCATCAGGTGCATCAACAGTAATTGTTGGCGCAGTCGTATCAAGTAGTGCTGAATCACTACCTTCTGGAGATGTGTTACCGGCACTGTCTGTGATAGTCGCTACAACTGTAATCGTTTCGCCTTCACTGGGAGCAGGAAGGTTGAGATTGACAAAACCATTGTTGATATCTTCCTGTGTCAATGTGTAGTCAACACCATTAACAGTCAGCGTATCGCCAACATTTGCACCTGTGCCATCTAAGCCAATAGTGACGCTGACTTCAGTCGCTTCTCCTAGCTCAGTATTGCTGATTAAACCATCATTGTTAGTATCAGTTGTGATGGTGACACTCGGGCCACCGTCGGCAACTGGGGTGACACTAATGGTTAATGTGGCCGTTGAACCCGTGTTGGTCGTGTAGGTAATGATAGGAACACTGCCGTTCCAATTACCATTTGGCGTGAAGGTATAAGAGCCATCTTTATTAATAACTAATACGCCGCCTTCAAGAACAACTTCACTGCCAGCTAGGTAGGTTTCACCATTTACTTCAAAAGAAACCACTGCTAAATCTGAATCAATATCGCCGTCGTTATCGAGGACATTTCCGGTTGCAGCTGTATCTTCAGCCACCGTATTGGTGTCGTTAACCAAAACTGATATATCATCAACAGGGGTGATTTCAATGGTTAACGTTGCTGTTGCACCAGTATTAGTGGTGTAAGTGATCACTGGAACTTGACCATTCCAATTGTCATTTGGGGTGAAGGTATAAGATCCATCAGCATTGATGACTAATACGCCGCCTTCAAGCACAACTTCAGTGCCGACAGGATAAGTTTCGCCGTTAATTTCAAAAGAAACAACAGATAAATCAGAATCGGGATCGCTGTCGTTATCTAACACATTACCTGTAACTGGCGTGTCTTCAGCAGCCACTCCTGAATCATTTTCAGTCACTGTTGGATCATCAACTGGTGTGATTTCAATGATTAACGTTGCAGTAGCACCCGTATTAGTGGTGTAAGTGATCACTGGGACTTGACCGTTCCAGTTTTCATTAGGGGTAAAGGTATATGAACCATCCGCGTTTAGAACAAGCATGCCATTTTCTAACGTGACTTCGGTGCCAGCAGCATAGGATTGACCTTCTACTTCAAAGCTGACAACGGCTAAGTCTGAATCTACATCACTGTCATTATCTAATACGTTACCAGTAGCAACTGTATCTTCGGCGATAGTTTGGCTGTCATTTGCCAAAACAGATGCATCATCAACCGGTGTGACTTCAATGGTTAATGTGGCAGTTAAACCAGTATTGGTGGTGTAAGTGATAACAGGGACTTGACCGTTCCAGTTTTCATTTGGGGTAAAGGTATATGAGCCATCAGCGTTGATGACCAGCACGCCATTTTCTAAGGTGACTTCACTGCCAGCGGCATAGGATTGGCCTTCTACTTCAAAGCTGACAACGGCTAAGTCTGAATCTATATCACTGTCATTATCTAATACGTTACCAGTAGCAACTGTATCTTCGGCGATAGTTTGGCTGTCATTCACTAATACAGAGGGAATGTCATTAAGAGTAATTGGGGTATCGTCTTGTGCTAATGGAGCTGCTGCAGGTTGGGCTGCAGTATTAAATCCAGCATTAGCAATGGTTTCATCACCAGTACGCGCTAAAGATACGAAGCCAGAATCACCTTGATTGCCAGTAGGTGTTCCAGCGGCGGTTTCAGGTAGTTCGGCAGTTGGATCTTCACCGGAAGCGATTAAAGCTTGAAGAGCTTCAATTTCATCTAGCGCATCTAAGTTAGCTATTTCTGCACTTGAAGCTGATTGGGGGAGAGTGTCTCCGTCTGTTGAATAAACAGTACCGTCATCAAATGTGATAACAAAACGTGCATTATCATCAAAAACTAACACACTTTCAGAAGGAATTATTTGTCCTAATTGAACAGATGTTAATTTATTGTCTGCAGATAAACTGATATTACTTTGCGTTTCAGTCAACGTGCCCGTTTTTGAAGTTGTTAACGTACCCATATCTTTAGCTCCCAACAGCTATAATAAAACCAGAAATGCCTAACAAATTATTAACTTATATTGAGCGTGCGTAGAGGGTTCTCTAGACACACTTTCAATACTTGTATTAGAACATACAATTATATTTCAAAAATTTAACATAGTCAATTTTTTGACATTGCCACAATTATCATAACTATCTGAAATATTTTTATAAAAGAGCCAAAAATTAATACTAAAGCATTAAAATCAAGGTCTTCAGTTCATATATTTTTAAGTATTTTTTTTGTTATCTTTTTTGTAAGTACTGATGCTGTAAGTTTAGACTGTATTTTGTAAAAAACATCAAGGAGGAATGGATAAAAAACAATGTTGGAGTTTGTGATTGTGGTGAATAAAAGAACATAATTTAACAGGTAAGTTTAAAATGAAAATCTGCACTAGTCACTGCAGATTTTCATTTATTAATAGCGGTTAATCGTTGAGGTGTGCTGCGTTTCGATAGCTTTGTAAAGCCATCATATTGTCACCAAGTTGTTCTTGCACTTGTGCAAGTGCTAACCATCTAGTGCGAGTAGGCTCAATATGGCAGGCATTATTAAAATGCATTTTTGCTTGTTTGAATTCCCGTGTTTGCAAAGCAAGTTTTGCTAGACAATCTTGGTAATTCACCACATTTTCATGGGTGTGTTCAAGCTTAGCTAATGACTTTCTGATGTCTTGATCATGGGCGGTTGCGATTACTGCGGTCGCATCAAATAAAGCTGCCTTTGGATTGGATTTTAACTGTTTAGATAACAATTTAAGTGCTTCGTCTTTACGTTGTAATTTACATAGACCGTACAAGTAAGCAATAAAAGTGTCAGTTTGATTTTTTTCAGATTTGCTAAACCAACCCCAGCATTTATCTAAATCGTTTGACGTCTGTTCAGCGGCTTTATTAACGAGCTGTACATTCGTTTGCACCGAGATTTTTTGCAACTGTTCTTCAGGGTAAATATGGCGCTTGGCTAAGATGGGTAATAGCGATTTTAGCGCTGGCCAATCTTGCTGGGCGAGATATAAATCTGCTGCAATTTTTAAAATTGGATTTTTACTTTTACTGGTTGGTTCAAGTTCATCAAGTAAAGCACGTGCTTGAGTTAACTCACCTTGCTGAAGTAAATAACGGGTGCGAGTTGTTAGGGCTGCAGCTTTTGCTAAAGGTTCTGCTTGAGCCTGGCTGAGATAGCGATCTCGCTCTGCTATTTTATGTTGGTGTTGCGCCGCACGAGCCGCTGCAAAATAGTTTAATGCAGGTAATTCACCATTTTCAGCACCTTTAGCCATGGCTTTTTCCGCAGCAGGCCAATCTTCTTCCGCCAATGCTAAAGCACCTATTAAGGTTTGCTTTTTGGCTTTCTTTATCCGCCAACGTTCAGGTAAAAAACGACTATTGAGCACTAGGGTTAATACAAAAACTAAAGCTTTTTTAATCACTTCAAATGAAACAAAAATAGCAAAAAGTACCAGTAGTCCAAAGGCTAAGCTGGTTTCAATTTGATAATCCCAAATTGCAATATAGATATAGCCTTTAGTGGCTAAAAGATAAGGCGTTAGGCATAAGCCTAAGACAATGATAAGCACATACGCTAACAGTTTGATCATAGCGTTGGCTCCTCTTCAGGCATCATTTGTCCATAAGTGATTAACTCTTGTAATAAAGGTGTGGACTGAAATTGTTTAGTGTTAATCGACTCTATCGTTAGACCTGATAATTTTTCAAGCTGGGCTAAAACGTTGAGTGTATTGCGGTCACTCATATCAAAATATTGTTTTACCCATCGCTGGGCATAATCGATGGCACTTTTATAGCCTTGCTCATCATAGTTATGCAGCGAAAATTGAGCTTGTAATAACTTAAGGCGCACATTTTCAACTAAATACCACTGTTGCTCTATGGGCAATAGCGGTTCTAAATCTGTGGTGCGTTGTCTAATAGTGATAAAGCCTTCAACAAACTGTTTAAATGATTTAGATAAATTGGTCTGCCAATCGTCAATTGAATCTGTCAGTGGCTCGGTTAAAGGGTCGGCTGATATCTCTGTGTTGATTCTATTTAACGGTAAGTTAGCGATTTGATCTATTACGGCATCAATAGCATAGACTGACCCTGCTATGTCGGTCGTTTTAATCGCTTGAGTCGCAGCAATATCATGGGCTAGGGCTTTACGCAGTTGATGTAAAGCGGGATCTTTCATCGCTTCAATTCGGTTATCTGCGGCTTGTAATAAACTTGCTGCGGTTTGAGGATCTTGCTCAAGCCAAATTTTACGACTGGCCATGCGCACAAGGTATTCTGCTTCTGAGGCCATCCAGTGATTAGGACTGCGCTGGGCAACAATAGCCACTCGTTCCTGAAGTTGTTTATGTGCTTTTTGCAATGATACTAGCTGCTGATAGGCTTTAGCATCATCACTTTGTTGCTGCTCTAACAGTGCAATACGCTGATTTGGTGTTGATAGTGATTGCTTTAATTCTTGTTTAAGTTGCTGATTACCTACTTCAACAGCAGAGAGGTCAGTCACTAATTTTTGTTGTTGAATTTGCTGGTTATTGAGTTGCAAATATAACCAGTAACATCCTGCAATCGCAGTGCCGGCAGCTAACCAGCTGATAAGAATACTTAATCTAACCCACCATGAGCTACCTAACTTACGATGGCGGCTTGATGGCCCTGGGGCGCGTTTTAAGGTTGGGGCCGTTTTAGTCGCTTGAGATGAGTCGTCTTTTGCCTGAGGTTTTAACACTGTTTCGTTAGTGTCAACGTCAGTGGTTTCGGGTTTGTTGTTATCCATGAACAGTCCTTGAAAGCAAAATACGACAATTTGATCGTGAAAAACTCACCATCATTCAACCATGTGATGAAGTGTAAATTACGCAGACAGACCTAAAGCAGCAAGCACAGCTTGAGTATTTGCTCCATTTGCATTGGTTACTCGGTGTAATCCTAATGCATTTGCCTGTAATTCCACACGATTACTTGGCACTATGATATGACATGAATGTAGCCATGCAAATAATTCTTTTGGAATTACCGTAATTAAATTGGTTAATATCTCACCGCTGGTGACCACAATAGTATCGATACCAAATTCGGTCCATTGTTGATATATCGGTTGTTCATGGAATTGAGGTGAGGTGCGTTGATAGACATCCCAATAACATACTGTGGCGCCTCGTAGTAGGAGTGCTTCAGCAATCGTTTCTCGGCCGCCAGATCCTCTGCAGATGATAAATGATTGTTTATTCACATCTTGCAGTTCAGGTAAAGATAATAATCCTTCGCTATCCTGGCTTTCTTCTGGCGCGGTAAAAACACTTAAATTAAAACGTTTTAGCGCATCTGCAGTGGCTTGTCCTACGGCAAAGTATCGGCATTGTGGAGGGAATTTATTCTGGAGTTTTTCAGCTGTAAATTTAACGGCATTGGTGCTGATGAAAATAAGGTTATTTGCATCAAAAAAATGTCTGGGTACTGCTTGTTGAGTGGCTTCAACCGCTAAAAGCGGAGTAACCAAATGAGCAACTTGAAGCTTTTCAAGTTGCTCAATCATATCTTGATTACGACCTTCAGGCCGCGTTAGCAAGACTTTCATGGTCAAATCGTTACTTAGCGTAAACGGCGTCTAGGATGGTTTTAGCACCGCGACTAAGTAGATCGTTAGCCAAAGCTTGTCCTAGTTCAATTGCTTGGGTTTTATCACCTGCAACTTGTCCGGTTATCACCTGACTGCCATCTGGGTTACCCACTAAACCGCGTAAGGTTAATATGTCGCCAATGATTTCAGCATATGCACCGATAGGTACCTGACAACCGCCTTCTAGGCGCGTGTTCATAGCTCGTTCAGCCAATACGCGATAACGCGTTTCTAAATGTTCAAGGGGAGCAAGTAAACTTTTAACGCGCTCATCATTGGTACGACATTCAATGCCTACCGCACCTTGGCCGTTAGCAGGTAATGACTCTTCGGCAGAAATAAAGCTAGCAATACGTTGCTCTAACTTAAGACGAATTAGGCCCGCAGCGGCAAGAATAATGGCGTCATAATCACCGCTGTCTAGCTTAGCTAAACGGGTACCAACGTTGCCACGTAAATCTTTGATAACAAGATCTGGGCGAGACGCACGAATTTGACATTGGCGACGAAGACTTGATGTTCCTACTACTGCACCTTGTGGTAATTCGCTGATGCTTTTATAACTATTTGACACAAATGCATCGCGGGGATCTTCACGCTCACAAATGACTTGTAAGCCTAGTCCTTCAGGAAAATCTACTGGCACATCTTTCATTGAATGCACTGCGATATCAGCACGGTCTTCCAACATGGCAACTTCAAGTTCTTTAACAAATAAGCCTTTGCCACCCACTTTAGCCAATGGGGTGTCTAAAATAACATCACCTTTGGTGCTCATTGGAAGCAGTTCAACGATTAACCCTGGGTGAATGCGCTCTAATTCTGCTTTTACAAACTCAGCTTGCCACATTGCCAGTGGACTTTTACGCGTTGCGATACGAATAGTGTTTTCAGACATAGCCATATTTATCCATCTACTAACAGTAATTGCGCTAATGCTAACATTGGCTTTAGGCATTTGTCATAACTGTGTTGAAATTGTTTGAAGTCGCACCATGATTTCTTAATTTCGCCACAAATTTGCCAAATAAGTTTAATGATGAAGGTCAATAATGTTGATGTTGCGAATATTTTTCAATGGGCGCTTAGTCAATTGGTATTAACGCGTCATGTTGATTTGGAATAAAAATAAGCATCACCTTTGTATGAATTTCAATAATGTTAATAGTATATCTGACATTTTTAGGTGCTACTGTGTTTGAATTTTAAACGTTTTAAAGGCGCTCAGTCTCAGTCGATATCATTTAGTTTTTACAACAAGACTTTTGGATAGATTGCGAAAATCTAATTTAGTGTTAACCTTATCACGTGTTAGTTGTTTTATTTGATATTGGTCACACTAATTATCAGGTGAAGCTAATCTGAATTGGATAGCTATAATATCGTTGGATGTGAGTGATTTAAGGATGGAATCTTTGCCAGTTATTCAGCATGAACATGTTGAACATAGCAGTGCGGTTATGTGCGCTGAAAAATTAAATACGTTGCGATTACAACGTGTTCAACTCACTCTACCTGAATTTCAGTACCAACTTTTTCTGCTCATTCCTTATTTTCTTCAGGTTAATCATAATCAATTACCCGGTTATAGTGACGCTTCAACTCCCTATGGCATCTGTCAATTTTCATTCAATGCGACCATAAAACACGCATGCCAAATCGCTGATATCGAATACTTTCCTATGGTATCTGCACAGCCTTATGCATTTGAGGGCGTTTATGCCATGGGCAGCTCGTCGAGTTTTGGGCAAAACTTGAATAGCGATGTGGACATTTGGCTGGTTCATCACCGATCATTAAATAGCGTCGATCTTAAGCTAATTACCAGCAAAACGGCTCGATTAACCGCCTGGTTTGCGCAATTTGATTTTGAAGTCAACTTTTACCTTATTCATCCAAACCAATTTCAAGAATGTGATCTATATGACAATTGCCAACCTTTGGGTGAAGAGCACAGTGGCTCAGCCCAACATTGGCTTTTATTAGAAGAGTTTTATCGTACTCACATTAGGTTGGCAGGTAAGTCTGTGGCTTGGTGGCCCGATGCTCAGGGCGATAATTTACTGTTTTTAGGGACATTAGATAATATTCCAGCTAGCGAATATTTTGGTGCCTCTTTGTGGCAGTTATATAAAGGATTAAATAAACCGCATAAAGCGCTATTAAAAGTACTATTGCTAGAAGTCTACGCCAGTGATTATCCTCAAAAACACATGATAACTGACACTATTTGGCAATATTGTCTAGCGGGTAATTTTTCTGATGATAATGATGCTTATCTCATTTTGTATCAAAGAATAGAAGCGTATTTATTATCAAGACGAGAAGTCAGACGGCTTGAAATTGTTAGACGGTGTTTTTATCTTAAATGCGGTATTGCTTTATCAGATCCGCAGCTGGTGCAAAATGATTGGCGTGCGAAAAAGCTAGCCCAGTTAACCTTAGATTGGCGCTGGCCAAGCAGTTTATTGACCACCTTAGATAATGCAAATACTTGGCATTCTGGCCAATTACAATGGTTTAACCAACAGTTAAATGAGCTGCTACTGACCAGCTATAAAAATTTACTCCAGTTTGCCTCAAAGCATGAATTAAGTGATCGTATGCGGGTAGAGGAGTTAGGGCTGTTAGCACGTAAACTGCATGGTTTTTTTAACGATGACCCTCATATTTTACCCACATTAAACCCTTTGTGGAGTCAAGGTGTTAATGAACCTGTATTATCCGTGTGGTATTCGAAGAAAAAATCACAATATCAATTGTTCCGTGAGATCACTTCAGCCAAGCAGTTAATAGGTCAGCAAGCATTGTTTGTTGGTAAAACGATGGTTGATGTTGTGGCTTGGGCGGTGATGAATGATCTTGTAACCCCTAAAACGCGTTGGTTTGGCATTGAACGAAGCAAAGCGTATTCAACCAAGTTAGCACGCCTTGGCAATGCTTTATTACCCCATGTTAACCATTGTTTTGAGGTTACAAAACGCCACTTATGTCAGTCTTGGTTTTATCAGCGAGTTATTGTGGTTGCTAATATGGATGATGATCCAACCGTGGCATGGACTGGTCAGGAAATCATGGTGGATTACATGAATGGCGACATTTTATCCTTAGGCCGTGATAAACAAAATATGCTCTCCAGTATCGATATCATCAGTTTAAATAGCTGGGGAGAGTGGCATTGTCATCGATTTGAAGGTGAAATGGCACTTCTCGATGCGATTTCATTTTTAGTGTTAGGACTAAAGCGGGCTAATGATAAAAGTCATATATCAGTAGTTTCATGCTCTGCTAAATTATCCAAGCAAATTAGCGATCAACTCACCCAGCTGCTTAATTTGTGTTACCAAACGATTCAAAGCGTGACTGACAGCCAAACATTATTAATTGAACTCAATTTAGCCGATAAAAAGTATGGCTTACATTTCAATTCATTAGGTATGGTCTACAAACCATTAATCGCTCAAAAGGCAGTGTTTCATTATAATCATCCGCGTTTAGTGACCCATCTACCTAGGCCAGAACTGAATAATGAGCCTTTTGCAACCGTCCCCACTATTATTCAGCGGTATATTTCACATGGCGCAAAACAGTTCTTTTTACGTCAATTAAAACAGAAGCTTGAAGTCATCTTAGTCGATGAGAATAATAATTTAAGTCATACCGTGTTAGATAAAATGACGATCACACAGTTAGTTAGCCAACAAAGCATGCACTTTGTAAAAAATAGCCATCAACACCAGCAAGCATTTTTTAATATGCCGCAATTTTTCCATTTAGTGCGAAAGGATGGCGTGTTGTTGGTAGAGCCTTTTGGGGTAACAGAAGATGAAATGGGCTCAGCGTTCTAACTGAGCCTATTTAAAAACAAGGATGCTGTGATCAGATGCTGATCACAATCCCGCCTTGTTTGGCAATTGATTCAAGTACAAAAGGCACAAAATCAATGTTGTTTCGAGTGTCTAACCATTTACCGTCATGATAGGCAAAGTGATATCCACCTGTTTTGGTCGCCAGCCAAATCTCATGCAATGGCTCTTGTTTATTGATAACAATTTGCGAGCCATCTTCAAAACTTAACTGCACTACATTACCGCTGTAATCGATATCCACATCCGCGTCTTGTTCATCAATAGCGGTTTCAATGGCGCTATCAATTGCGCTGAAAATTTCATCAGCCAATTGGTGAAACTCAGTATCTGTCATAGCCATGCATTTCTATCCTTTGCTTTCTGCGTTATGAATGCGATTATAAGGCCATAATTGATCAGATGCACAGATGTTGAGAAAAATGAGACTGCTTTTATTACTTTTGCTTGCTAGCCTATTGCTTACTGCTTGTGGTCAGAAAGGGTCGTTATATAAAACGCCTACACCGGAAGATAACCAAACTGCCGTTGTGCCCGTAGTTGCTGACACCAAAATAACTCCAGTAGAATTGGACTCAACCGCTGAAAAACAGCAATAGAATAGGAAACGCATAGTGGATTTTTTTACTTATCAAGACAGTAAGTTATTTGCCGAAGGTTGCGATGTAAGTGCGTTAGCTAAAAAACATGGTACACCACTTTATATATATTCCCGTGCAACTCTAGAGCGTCATTGGCATGCTTTTGATAAGGCCGTGGCTAATCATCCTCATTTAGTCTGTTATGCCGTTAAAGCAAACTCTAACCTAGGGGTATTGAATACCTTAGCTCGTTTAGGCAGTGGTTTTGACATTGTATCGGGCGGTGAGTTATCACGTGTACTACAAGCCGGCGGCGATCCAAGTAAAGTCGTTTTTTCAGGTGTAGGTAAAACCGTACCAGAAATGGAACAAGCGCTTAAAGTTGGTATTTACTGTTTTAATGTTGAATCCAGTGCAGAGCTTGAATTGCTAAATGAGGTAGCGGGTCGCTTAGGTTATATTGCTCCTGTGTCTTTGCGGGTTAACCCTGATGTCGATGCTGGCACCCACCCTTATATTTCTACCGGATTAAAAGAAAACAAATTTGGTATCGCTATGGATGAGGCGGAGCAGGTCTTTGCCCGTGCAGCCGCATTACCTCATTTGCATGTCAAAGGGGTCGATTGTCATATTGGTTCACAGCTCACTGAAATTAAGCCCTTTTTAGATGCGATGGATCGCATGTTAGCCTTGATTGATCGTTTAGCAGAGCACGGCATTGTTATTGAGCACTTTGACGTTGGTGGGGGGCTAGGTGTGCCATATAACAATGAAACACCTCCGCACCCAGATGCCTACGCAGCAGCCTTACTTGAGCGCTTAGGTCAACGTCCGATCAAACTGATATTTGAGCCTGGGCGAGCGATTGCTGCCAATGCGGGGATTTTTGTTACTGAGGTGCTTTTCCTTAAAGAAAATAGCGATAAGCGTTTTGCTATTGTCGACGGGGCAATGAATGATTTAATTCGCCCATCGCTTTACAGCGCATGGCAGAATATTATTCCTGTTAATCAAACTGATGCACCAACCCAAGCTTATGATGTGGTGGGTCCTGTATGTGAAACGGGTGACTTTTTAGGAAAAGATCGACAACTATCAGTTAAAGCGGGTGATTTACTTGCTGTCCGCTCAAGTGGTGCTTATGGCTTTGTTATGTCATCTAATTATAACTCTCGTCCACGTGTGGCAGAGGTGATGGTTGATGGTGAACAAGATATATTAGTACGTGAACGCGAAACGGTTGCCCAACTTTGGCAAGGTGAACACTTACTGCCTTAATGCGTCAATAGAAAAGGAAACACCTTTGATTCAATTCACTAAAATGCATGGGCTAGGCAACGACTTTATGGTGGTTGATGGCGTCACCCAAAATGTATTTTTTTCGCCAGAGCAAATTCGTCGATTAGCCGATCGGAATTTTGGGATCGGCTTTGATCAATTGTTATTGGTTGAGCCGCCTTATGATCCCGATTTAGATTTTCATTATCGTATTTTTAATGCCGATGGCAGCGAAGTGGAGCAGTGCGGCAATGGTGCGCGCTGCTTTGCTCGCTTTGTTCGCAATAAAGGCTTAACGAATAAGAATAAAATCCGTGTTAGCACAAGCTCTGGCAAAATTACTTTGCGAATTGAACGCGATGGTCATGTGACTGTTAACATGGGCGTGCCGATCATCGACCCAAGTCAGATCCCTTTTAAAGCCAAAAAGAGTGAAAAAACTTATTTACTGCAAACCCCGATGCAAACCTTTTTATGTGGTGCTGTTTCTATGGGAAATCCACATTGCGTATTAGAAGTGGAAGATGTAGAGCAGGCGGCCGTGGCGGAAATTGGCGCGATGTTAACTAACCACGAGCGTTTCCCTAAAGGGGTTAATGTTGGGTTTATGCAGGTGATTAGCTCTAGCCATATCAAGTTACGTGTATATGAGCGTGGTGCAGCCGAAACGTTAGCTTGCGGTACAGGTGCATGTGCTGCAGTCGCAGTTGGTATGTTGCAAGATAAATTAGATAACCAGGTGAGGGTGGATTTACCCGGTGGTTCACTAACCATTAATTGGGAAGGTGAAGGTAAATCATTATGGATGACAGGCCCGGCCGAACATGTATATGATGGTCAAATTCAGTTGTAATATTAAGGTAGATTAATTTTTTATGAGTGACTTAATTTCAGCCGCTGATGTGGCATCAAATCAAGATATGCCATCAGAACCAGCATTAGATATTGATGCAATTGGCCAGGATTTAAGTGCTGAAATGATGGCAAACTTTAATCATCAATTACTCGATGAACACTTAATTCGTGAATATTTGTTGGATAATCCTGACTTTTTCAATCGTCATCCTGAATTGCTTATTGCGTTAAGATTAAGCCACCATGAACGTGGCGCGGTATCTTTAGTTGAGCGCAGGCAAGAACTATTGCGTCAAAAAGTGACTCAACTAGAAGAAGAAATTACCAGCTTAATGAATGTGGCTAAACAAAATGAGCGCATTTTTTTATTCAACACTGAATTGTCGTTTAAGCTGCTCGCGTGTGAAGATTTAGGGGGGCTGAGACAAACCCTGTCAGAAGGGTTACAAAATGAATTTGGCTTCACCCATGTGCGATTAATTACTGTACACGATATTGACAGTGAACTGGCTAATATATGGCGTCACAGGATCCATAATAATTACTATTTTGGACGCTTAACTCAATCAGAATCAAAACGATTATTTGGCAGTGAAGTTGGTTCAGTGGCATTAACACGATTATCAAATGAAAATGGTCAAGTGATATTTGCTATTGCCAGCGGCGACCCTGCTCATTTTTATCCCGATATGGATTCATTACTGTTCAGCCAATTGCGTCGCTTATTGGATCACTTATTACCCACTTTTTAACCGTGTCTTTGTGGCTGAATTTCGGAGCATTTTTCGATTAACGATTGGTGCTTCGCTTAATAACAACCGGAGTGAAGACGATGCCACACATAGATTGGCAAGCAAAGTATTGTCAATATCTGACGTCCGAACGTCAGTTGTCTGCTTACACTATTCGCAATTACCTGTATGAATTAACGCGGGCTCAATCGATATTGGGTGATGAGGTTTTATTACAAGATGCCAGTCGCGAGCAATTGCAAAAAGTGTTGGCTAAGTTACATCGTCAGGGCTTAAGCCCAAGATCAATTTCATTGCATTTGTCAGCGCAAAAGCAGTTTTTTGAGTTTCTATTAACTGAGAAACGACTCGAGATTAATCCCGCTAAAACCTTGAGTGCCCCCAAACAGAATAAACCCTTACCTAAAAATATGGATGTAGATGCTGTTAGTCATTTACTTGATATCAATGGTGATGATCCACTCGCTATTCGTGATAAAGCCATCATGGAATTGTTCTATTCAAGCGGCCTGCGTTTAGCTGAACTCGCAGGTTTGAATTGCGATGATATTCAGTTAAATAATGCTGAAGTAAAAGTGATGGGGAAAGGCAGTAAGCAACGTATTGTGCCGGTAGGAAAGGTGGCCATGGAAGCATTAAGGTTGTGGCTGACACGCCGAGGTGATATGCCAACTCAAGATGCTGGCGATGCTTTATTTGTCAGTCATCAGGGGAAACGTTTATCCCACCGCAGCATTCAAGCTCGGATGAATAAATGGGGGCAAGAACAAGCATTATCAGTAAAAGTGCATCCGCATAAACTGCGTCATTCATTTGCAACTCATATGCTCGAATCTAGTGCAGACTTAAGGGCGGTGCAGGAGTTATTGGGGCATGCTAATCTTTCTACTACCCAAATTTATACCAGTCTCGATTTTCAGCACTTAGCCAAAGTCTATGATGGCGCTCATCCTCGAGCCAAGAAAACGAAAGGGAGTTCATGATGGAACATCACGGCCTAAAGCACCAGCCTGCAACAACTTCAAACGCCTCATCTCCAATAACTGCGTATCCTCAATCTGGCATTATTCAATACCATCGCCTTAAACCGTTCAAGGCCATAAGCTTTGATTTAGACGACACTTTATATGATAACCAGCCAATTATTGCCAATGCAGTAAAGCAGTCATTTGCGTTATTACATCGCGATTATCCAGCTTCTGCCCAATGGACAACAGAGGATTGGCTTCAGTGCAAACTCGCACAACAAGCCCTTCATCCTGAGCTTAAACATGATACTTCGGCGGCTCGCTATACCATGCTCAGAGAGGGATTACTTCAGCTTGGCTATAATGAAACACAAGCAACCCAAGGTGCGCAAGCGGGATTAGCCTGTTTTCAGCATTACCGCAGTGATTTTAAAGTTGCCGAAGATGTCATCGCTATTCTGCAAACATTGAAAACCCGTTTTACTTTAGTGGGGATCACTAATGGTAATGTCGATGCCAGTCGCATTGGATTGAGTCAGGTATTGGAATTTGTTTTACATCCAGGTTATGGCGTCAAAATGAAACCTCACAGTGACATGTTTACATTGGCTTGTAAGCAGTTAGCTATTTTACCGTCAGAGTTATTGCATATAGGCGATCATCCCAACTCTGACATTGTGGGGGCAAAAATGGTTGGCTGTCAGACTGTCTGGCTTAACCCTTGCCAACAAAACAGAGATAAAAAACCGTCGAGTTTATTGCCCCAGATAACAATAATGCACTTAAGCAAATTATTGGATTTCTGTCATTAAATTATTATGTTATTAATATGTTGAGTGTAAGTCTTTTGTATGATTTAATTTTTGGGTTGTCACCCTAACCATATTTAATCAAGGAAGAAAATGCGTGTTAAATTAAGATCTAGCTTCATTATTGCGTTATCTTTTTTAAGTTTATCGGCATGTTCGATTAAGCAAAAGATTGATCCCATTGAAGTGACCAGTGCTACAGAAGTGTGTATTGTCGAAAATAAAGATGTTCGTGAAGGCTTCTTAAAAGAATTTGAAAAAGTTTTACAGCAAAAACAAATTAAATACCGACTGATTCAAGAGCTAGATGCCCAAAATGGTTGCGAGTGGACGGCAACTTATACAGCAAATTGGGCGTGGGATTTAGCGCTATATATGGTTTATGCCGAAATAAAGGTATTTTATCAAGGCAGATTAGATGGTGAAGCTATCTATGATGCAAGAATGGGTGGCGCTAACATGAATAAGTTTATCGATGCAGAACCTAAAATACGTGAGTTAGTGGAGCAATTGATTCAGCAGAAACAAGCTAATAATCAATTTAGAGTTATTCACTCATTTACCGAGCATCAAGTGGCAATTTAAATAAACTTATCGTTCAATTTTTAAAGCCAATAAACCTGTTTTTATTGGCTTTTTTATTTACTCAACTGGAGTTAATCGGGTCACTTAAATTTTAAACCGCTACGCTTACTCATTTGATCAACCTGCTCACGGCTAGCGTGCATATCGGCATCGCCTACCCGAAAATAGCTGCCGCTGTATGGATCGGGGCCGATGTAAATCGGCCTAAGTTTAAGGTCGACAGCGGGAACATGAATGCGGATTAGCTGCTTACCCATAATTTCAATAATTTGTACGTCAGTTGGCGATAGAATGTTATGGCTAATTTTTTGCGGATTATTGAGAATTTGCCAAATTTCACTGAGCATAGGCATCGGGTTTACAATGCCTTCAATGCTAAATTCTCCATGTTCTTCTTTTACACCTAAAATAATCTCACCGCCTAAGGTATTCGCAAAGGCACTATAGGTTTCCCACATGCCTTCTGGCAGTTTTCCATTACCATCACGCCCACCGGCAAGCTTAAATTCTACTTGGGCAGATTCATGAAGATTGGCAATATCATCTAGGGCAAAAGTAGGGTATTGATGATTAGGCATAACATTAGTCAATTATTCATATTCTGTGATTAGCTTATGAATAATCGACTGAAAAAGATAGTGATAAGTCAAAGAGACTTAGATGAAAACTATAGCGCTAAGGCCTTAGGAAACAGCATATTATTTTCAAGGTGAATATGCATTTGTAAGTCGGCATCAAATTCTGCCAGCGTTTTATAACAGGTGCGCCAGGTATTACAGGCCCCTTCAGGAATCAGGTAGTTATGGGTAATTGCTCTTAACTGCTGAAGTATCTCACCCGCATTATCATGCTCATGCTCCATAACATGAATAGGATTTCCAATGTGACCGAAACACCCATTTACTTCTTGTCCCATGCTTAGCGATCGTATTGCAGGAAATAAAATGCGTTCTTCTTTAATAAGGTGCGGCATCAGCTCTGCTATTAATTCAGTAACACAATGTGATAAAGGGAGGATTTCTTCATGATCATCGGCATGCGCAATCACCATTCGTTGCAGGTACTCTTGTAATAAGGGGGCTGTGTCACGAATATATTTATGGTGGGTTGCTTCAATGTGATTAAGCAGATCAATAAGGGGTAGCTGATCTAGTTGTGACAAGCGAGCTTGTTGTTCAGCAGAGAATAATTCGGGAGTAAGCATGACGATTCCAAAGAGTAAATATTAAGCTGAATGTTAGATACATCTTTAAATTTGGCAAGATAATCCCGACCAATTTGCTAGGTTAATCACAAATTGGCGAGTCATTAACCTCAACTCTGGTTAAGAGATGGGCTCAATAAGCTGAATTCAACAGATTTAGCTAATTTTGTAGCAAACTTGTCATTTGTTTTGAAAACAAGGCACATTAACACGTCAATAGCTGTCCTATTGCACCTTAATGAAACGCAATGAGCAAGACAAAGGGCTGTTTGGTTAGCGTTTATTATTCCGAGTTAAGGTTAAGTAATGCTACAGATAACGCAAGGGGCAGTGTAATCAGATTAAAAATTGTAACTCACTAAGGTTAAGTGCTTTTTACCAGTTTTTTTGCAGTCAACATGCCCAATAGCATTGCGATGACAAATCCGATAAATTGGCCGTTCAGTGTGACTAAATTGACGATGGCGGGGCCAGGGCAAATCCCTACAAGTCCCCAGCCTAACCCGAATAAGCTGGCACCAGTTAATAATTTTTTATCGATGATGGTTTTTGTTGGTAGAAAAAATTGTTCATCTAATAAAGGCTTACTTTTGGGTTTAACCCCAAACACATATCCAAGACTATATACGCTTAATCCAGCGGCCATAACTAAAGCAAGGCTCGGGTCCCAATGGCCAAAAAAGTCTAGAAAATTAAGCACTTTATTAGCATCAACCATTTGTGCAACAATCAAACCTAAGCCAAATAAACAGCCTGAAATGAACGCGACTAGCGCCTGTAATCGATAGTGAGTATTTGCTTGCTGACTCATATTAAGCCCCGATAACATGACGTGTGAAAAATACCACGACAGCGGCAACGAACATAAACACCAGCGTGGCAACAATAGAGCGTTTAGACATTCTGCCAATACCACAAATACCATGACCACTGGTGCAACCGGCACTTAAGTAAGTGCCAAAACCGACAGCAAAACCGCCTAAAATAGTCAGTGTCCAACTAGCATTTAACTGTGTAGCTAAAGAGAAATCCAAAGCGGGTGCTAAAAAACCACTTAATATAAGACCAGCAATAAAAGCCAATCGCCACTTTGCATTAGGATTTTTGAATTGCAATGCACCGCTTAAAATCCCCGATATACCTGCAATACGGCCATTGAGTAGCATCAATAGCAACGCCCCAAAACCAAGTAAAGCACCGCCAATTATGGCGCTAACAGGAGTAAATTCAGTCATATTTATCATCAACTTTTAAAAGACGGCAAAGTTTACCACAGGACTATGCTTACCTTCACCCAGATTAAGGGATGTCCTCTAGCTGTTCCGGTTAAAATAGTTAAGGCAAACTCACCAATAACCTCGTCACAGTAACCCATTTTCTGCTTCAGTGTTTAAACCTGAGCGCGACAGTCATAGCCGACTAAAGTGTTTATATTAATCTGTTTAGTTTATGCGGTTAATGAGTGATTCACATTAAGCAGGTATAATGCCGCCAGTATTGAACCTTAAGAGCCATATTTATGAGATTAAGACACGTAGATAAACCGCAATATCGCAAAATGACCAATCAAGTACAGATTGGATTAATTGCCATTTTAGCTATTTCATCGGTGGTATTTGGACAGATATTGATTGCGCTATTAGGTTCTGCTTCTGTTGAGGCTGGGCAGCCAACAGGTAATTTTTACTTTAATTTTGCCGGAGTGATTTTAGGCTTAATGCTGTGCACCCTAATGGTAAAATATGGTCGAGTAAAACCACAATATACTGATGTTTATTATGTTTTCCAGCTTAAACAGCTACAAAATAAAATTTATCGCAAGCTTAACGCAGTGCAAAAGTCGGCTGCAGATAACAACCATGATGCCCTGGTGATTTTGTGTTTTTATTATCAAAGTTTAGCGCTGGTTTACGAACTAGATAACAACACCTTGACGATAACGGAAGTGAATAAGCAAATTGCTGCATTAGAAAAACAAATTACTGATAACCAATTAACATGCGATGTAAGTGAATTTGATATCAAGCTGTTAGGGCGCTTTTAAGTATCAACTTAACTGTTATTAGGTTCAAAAGAGATATAAAAAGCCAGAAAGATTTATGCTTGCTGGCTGTTTTATTAAGATAGCGTGCTTAAATTGCCACATTATTTACCGTTAATTTCACATTGATATTACCGCGTACCGCATTAGAGTATGGACAAACTTGATGTGCGGTTTGTACTAGCTTAACCGCATCGTCTTGAGGTAAATCTAGTTCCACAGCTAGGGCAACGGTTAAGGCAAACCCTTTATTATCATTGGGACCAATACCCACTGTTGCGGTTGTTGGAGCGGCTTTAATTGCCACTTTCATTTCACGAGCTACATGTAAAATCGCGTTCGAAAAACAGGCAGCATAACCCGCAGCAAATAGTTGTTCAGGGTTAGTATGCTCACCAGTGCCGCCCATTTCTTTGGGGTAGCTTAAACCGACATCGAGTTTTTTATCATCTGTAGTGACTTGACCATTTCGACCTGCTAATGCTGTTGCTGAAGTTGTATATAAAGTTGTCATAGGAATACCCCAAAAAATAAGTGAATTTAAGTTGCGTGCAATTTAATTGTATTCACTATAGGTGTTTCCTTTTTAAGATGCAACTAAATTGTGTGCAATTTAATTTAGTGCTGAGGTTAAGGTATTGCGATGATCTTGTAATGTGAAACGAGTTCATTCATATTGGATTAACTAAAACTTACATGGAATGTAGCAAATACTTCGGTTAAATCATTATCGGCAATTTAAACATTACTCGATATTGTCTTTATGCCTTCTGTTGATGAGTGCGTGTACAGTCAACACAGAAAATGCTTATAAATCTAATCACTTGCCAGAATTTAATCATTCCCTAGTTCAAAAATACACTCTATTTAATGTTCCTTCTATCGACAGTTTATCCAGTTTATCAGAAGCGCAGCGACAGGAGTTACAAGCCTTTATATCAAAAGATGATATGAAGGATTTACCGAATCGTTTAAAAGTGGCCCATTTTATCAATGATAAAATGGTTAATTTTAATTATGAAGGCCGTAATTCTACTATTAGTGAGTCTTGGGAAAGTAAATCGGGTAATTGTATGGCTTTAGCGCTTTTGACCTATTCAATAGCAAAAGAGCTAGACGTCTACCCCGTATTTCAAGTGGTTTACGCCTCGCCCGTATTGACCAATATTACTGCAGATCTTTTAGTCACATCCGATCATGTACGTACATTCTTATATGATGAACAACCTAGTGGTCACTATCTTAGTGGTAGTACGTCAACCGTTATAGATTACTTTCCCGATAGGTTTGATAGAACGGGTGCCATTGTTTCGGAAAATGAGTTTTTAGCGATGTTTTACAGAAATTTAGCAGCAGATGCACTGCTATTACAGAATTATGGTCACGCCTTTTTTTGTTGAAACAAGGATTCACCCTTGCGCCAGAATATGAACCTTTGATCAATATGATGGCGATTGTTCATCGTCGTTTAGGAGATAATGTCACCACGGAAAAATTATATCGTTACGGTCTAAATATTGAGCCAGGCTCCTTAACAATATTAAGTAATTATCGCTTATTACTTGAATTACAGGGTCGTAAAGAAGACGTTGCTCGAATAGAACAACAATTATTATCTATTGAGTCTAGGGTCTGTTGATCTTTCAAGGTTGTTTTTGCAGCGAATTGTTGGCCTTTTATACAAGGCAGAGACTTTGAGGTGTAGTTATTCTACATAAAAAGTCGGTAACGCAGTAAAAATGGCCAACAAACGCTGCCCGGAGGGTTCGGCTAAAAACGTTTTGCTCTTTGTTGAATGGATTTTGCTTAGATGACTAGGCATCAATCCATTCGCCTCGATTAAAACGTTTTTAACTCGAACAAAATTTAACCAGCAAAGATCAACAGACCCTAGTAACCCTTATCGATACTACGGTTTGGGGATTGAAGCGTTAGAAAGTAAGGATTACCAAACCGCGACGGTTTTTATGAGCAAGTTTTTACGTGAAGCCCCTTATTTTCATCTTGGTTATCTTGCTTTAGCTCGGGCACAATTAGGAATGGGAAACAAAGAACAAGCTGAAGAAGCTTTAAATAAGGCGGTTATTTTGACGAATTTACCTGAACACAAAAAGGTTTATTTAGCCAAATTAGATTGGCTAAATAAACCTAGCCATTAATGTGTAAATTTAACCAAGCGTTAAAGCTATATTGGCAATAAATCAATTGGTTGAAATTGACTTCATTCTTTTATTTCTCTTAACCACGAAATTAAAAAATTTTAAGCAATATTTTGCTTTATGGGTAAGGACTCATTGACTGAATTTGCTCGTTTTATGACAAAGTCGATGAAAGTTTTTACTGATTGGCTTTGAGTCTTACCCGCCAAACTGATAATACTAAAATGTGCATTTAGTTTTGGCATGAGTTGGGGGGTTAGTTGAATTAATGTCCCCATTGTTAGTTCTTCCCGCACAGCAATTTCAGGTGTTAATGCGACTAAATCTGAATGATAAATAGAGGATTTGATGGCATGAAATTGATCAAAACGTACCAAACCAGCAAAGTTCTTTCTACGCAACTCAAACAGATCATCAAATTGGTTGGCAATATTAGTAGGCAAATGCGTAGGAATGGCTAAAGGATAGTCTTTGAATGAAGCCAAATATAATCGATGTAATGATGCTAGAGGGTGTTGGGGTCGACAACAAAAAATAACGGGAAAGGGGGGGAGCTCTATGACGTTAAAATGTGGGTGTTCATCGAGTTTAGTAAATCGTGATTCTGCAACAAATACATCGAGATTACCTGCTAGTAATTGCTCAGACAGCGATTGCCAACCATCTACTTTTAAATCTAGAGTCATGCTTGGCCTTGCTTTAATATATTCGCCAAGAATTGGGCCAACTAAACTGTTTGACGGAATTGGACTAGCACCAATTTTTATTTCAAATTCATTATTACCATGGAAGCTGGCTAGCTCTTCAATTAACTTATCGTGTTCGTTGATTATTTTTAAACAATGATTAAGTGTTATCACACCTAATGCCGTAATCGACATATTTTTAGAGTCGCGCTCAAATAGTTTACCGCCAACTAATGATTCTAATTTTTGAATGCTTCTAGAAAGTGATGGTTGGGTGATACTTAATTTTTGTGCTGCACGATTGAAGTGTTGAAACTCTGCTAGGGTCACAAAATGTTTAATGTTGCGTAATTCCATATTTCCTCCATATCGTATTGAATCAATTTTTACATTTAAGGTTTTGTATAAAAACAATGGTTTATTTTGCCCAAAAATAAGGCTGATGTTCTAGCGCGGGTCACGTCATTTATTTATGTTAACAACGTTAAATTAATGTGCTGACGACTGCAATGGCGTATTAACTCTGACATGTTTCATTTTGTATCCCACTCCCTTGATTGTATACGGTTCTAGTCGTTATTAATCTCTTATATTGATTTGATTTATATCTAATAAATATCAAGTTATTGTTTTAAAACTGTATTTTGTTTTTTACTTTTGAGCTAAACATGTGATGTATACGCATTGGCTATGGTTTGATGTTTTAAATGAATTAGCCCTGATACCTAATTAACCGTTAAATATGGGTGTGACAAATTTGTTAAAAAGTTTGAGTAATCAGACATTGATGGGAAGTCAAAACAATGAAACTAAAAAAAGTACATATAATGACCCTAGCGGCCATTTATGCTGGTGCAGCAGGAGCAAGTGCTGACAGTACAAATACGGGCGCTTCATATTCAGCGAATATTAAGCCAATCGTGATCACCGATGCGATAAAAAAATATAACGAAAATAAACACAAAGATCGTGTGTCAGGTGAAGTGGTTGCTGAAACTCGAAATAGTAATGGCCGAAATGTTCATCGTGCTATTTCAGGCGCTGACCAAAAAGTCCCTTTTGTTTATGAAGATAATATTGCTGGTGAGCAAATTTATATTATTCAATTAGCAGATAAACCTGTTTCTTTATATCAAGGTGGTGTGGCAGGCTTAAATGCAACGACCCCTAGAGCGAATAAACTCCCTGCAGCGTTAAGCCCACAACTACATGATAAAGTTGATCTAAACAGCAGTGATGTACGTTCTTATCGTAGCTACCTTGCTGATAAACAAGCAGGTGTTACCTCTCAAATTACCAGCTTAGTGGGTAATACTAAAACTATTGCTAACTATCAACTTGCCTTTAATGGTATGTCGATGAGGATGACCCAAGACCAAGCAGCACGAGTTGCTGATTTGGATGGTGTTGTCAGCGTCACTCGTGAGATCATTTATCAATTACAAACCGATGTAGGCCCACAACATATTGGTGCTGACAAGTTTTGGACCGGTGAAGTTACTGGTGAAGCGTTCACCGGTAAAGGTATTGTTGTTGGTGTATTAGATACCGGCATTAATACTGACCATGACTCATTTGCAGTGCAAGGTGATGATGGCTATGTACATCAACTACCCTCTCGGTATGCGGGTTATTTAGGTGATTGTGAACTTGAAGAGTTTGCTGGCATGTGTAATGACAAGTTAATCGGTGTGCACTCTTATCCAGTGATTACCGATTCTTATAGCGATGCAAGCTTTCAGCCTGATAAGGGCTGGTGGGAAATCGAAGGGCCACTGAGACCCGCGAATGGTGAAGATTATAACGGTCATGGTTCACACACAGCTTCTACTGCTGCCGGTAATATATTATTAGATCGCGCTTATATGGTGCCTGATGTTGGTGTCACTAGTGATGGTAAAGAAACCAACCTAGTACTACCGCGGATGTCAGGTGTCGCGCCACATGCTAACGTGATCATGTATCAGGTTTGTCATTCAGGTGATGGCAGTTTTAATAATTTCACCGGTTGTCCAGGTTCTGCGCTACTTGCCGGTATTGAAGATGCCATTGCTGATGGTGTTGATGTTGTTAACTATTCGATTGGTACTGCTTATGGTGCTTTTCCTTGGGAAGACCCAATGGAAATGGCATTTTTAGCTGCTCGTGAAGCAGGTATTTCGGTATCAGCCTCTGCGGGTAACTCGTTTGACCCATCACAAGCCGCTCAACGTCGTGGCGCCATTGACCATTTATCTCCTTGGGTGACTTCGGTTGCGGCAACCACCCATACACGTGAATTCAGTGTGGAAGGTAAAATGCTAACTGGTGCAACAGGCGGCGTGCAGGAGTTACCTGAGCTGGTTGGTGGCGGGATCACTGAAGGTTACACAGGCCCTGTGGTTGAGGCAAAAGCTTATGGTTGGGAGTATGGAAAGTGTAACAACCCATTCCCAGCAGGCTTTTTTGATAACTCTCCTGATGGTATTCCATACGACACTGCACCAATTGTAGTGTGTCAACGTGGTGATATTGCCCGCGTAGAAAAAGCCATTAATGTTGCCGAAGGTGGCGCTGGTGGTTTTATCTTACGTAACTCCAGCTCAAGTGAATCGGTTAACAATGATGCTTATGTGATCCCTGGTATCCACTTGTCTACCGCTGGTTACTACGGTGATGCATCAACTAACTGGTTTGGTTTATCAAGCTGGTTATCTAAAGGATCTGACCATAGGTTAACCATTACGCCATCAAATGTGGTGACTAAAGAACGTGTTGCCAATACCTTAGCTGACTTCTCTTCTCGTGGTCATAACTTTGATAATCCAGAAGTGATGTCACCCAACCTTGCCGCGCCTGGTGTCGATATCTATGCGGCATGGGCTGATGATATGCCATTTTCTGGTGTAGGCGTTCCGGGTGATTTTAATAGTATCAGTGGTACGTCGATGGCTGCGCCACATGTTGCTGGTGCAATGGCATTGTTAAAGCAAGCTCAGCCAAGTTGGACGCCTGCTCAAATTCAGTCTGCATTAATGACGACAGCTAATTTAGCAGAGGTGACACGCACAGTTGAAGCCTATCCATTTACTGACATTGAGCCTGCTGGTTTTAGCGATGCAGGTAGTGGGGTGATTAACGTTGCCCGCGCTTATAAAGCGGGTCTAGTGATGGATGAAACCGGTGATAATTATCGCGCGGCCAATCCTAAAAATGGCGGCACAGTGAATACGCTAAACGTGCCATATTTTTACAATGAAAGTTGTAACGGCACTTGTACCATGATGCGTACGTTCACCGCCACAGCTGATGGTAGCTGGACTGTTGATGCACAGGCATTAGCAATGGAAGGTGCTGACATGTTGTCGCTTGAAGTGTCACCTAAGACATTTAGTCTTAGCAAGGGTGAAACTCAGGCAATCATGCTGACCGCTAAAGTGTTAGAGGTGCAAGCGCCTAATGCAGATTCATCCTCATTACGCTTATTAGGTGATGTGACCATTACCCCTGACAACACCGATATGCCAATGCAGCACTTACCTGTCAGCATTCGTTATAGCGGCACAAGTATGCCTGAAAACGTGATGGGTAAAATCCATCGTCAGCAAGGTCATATTTTAACGCCAGAAATTCATAGCGAAGAAATTCAGACGTTTAATAGCCGTGTAAATGGCTTGGTTAAAGCTGAAGTTTTTGACGTGCAAATGCAACGTAGTGAAGTACGTAACTTAGATTACAGCGCTCAAGAGCGTATCGATGATGGCCAAGTGGTTAAGTTTTTTGACGTACCAGAAGGCACTAAGCGTATCGTGTGGGAAGTGGTAAAAGCTGACTATAATGCTTATGCATCAATCGATATCGGTATGGATGTCAATAACGACGGTGAAATCCAATGGAATGATGAAGCTATTTGTTATTCACGCATCGATAACAATGACTATTGTGCTATCAATAATCCAACACCTGGAACCTATTGGGCCTTTGGTTCAAACTATAAGTATGACTATGAAGATGAGGCTAATTTAGCCGACAGCATGATTTTTGCCTTAGCCATAATTGGTGACGAAGATTTTGCCAATCTAACCGCAGTAGGTCCTGATTCATCGAATGGTATTGACCCATATCGCGTGCAGCTAAACTATGATTTAGCAGATGCACAAGAAGGTGATGTTTACTATGGTTACGTGGGGCTTGGTAGCGACAGTTATAACGATGATAACTTGGGTTACATTCCAGTAAAACTTGTTCATAGCGGTGCAGATACCAGTGTTGAAGCCAGTCAAACAAGTGCTAAAACGGGTGATGTTATTAACTTTGAAGTGACTTTAGCGCCTAATTTATTAGGTGGTGAGCGCCAAGTAACGTTAAACACTGAACTTGCTTCAGGCTTCCAACTGTTACAAGACAGCATTAAGGTGGCTGGTTTACCACAATACGCACAAGACATGACCGTTGAAGGCAACACTATTAGCTTTAACACAGTGCAGCCATCGTCAGCCGATACACGTCGTCATTATGTATTTACTACAAGTGTTGAAGATGCGACTTGTCGTATTCCTGCACAAATACAAGACGGCAGCGATACCTATATTGATCTTCCATCAGCGTATCAAATGGATGGCTTAGTGGGATATTCAAACCAGTACCTAAGTATACCAATGTCATCAAGTGGCTTGCCTCATGTACCATTATATGGTGCACAGCAAGACATGCTGCATGACTTACTTGAAATCTCACCGTTTGGTTATGTGAAGTTTGATGAAATGCCTGATTTCTATAACTATCATGTTGAGTTTAATGATGAGTTTCAAAACTTCCCAGACACCATTGTTGCACCGTTATGGCGTGGTGATGTGATGATGCCAGAACTTGCCTTCCGTGAAGATCTTGGCGTAGCAACTAACCGAGTTTACGGCGCGGTCATTGATGACTACTACGTGTTCCAGTGGAAAGGGGGGGAAGAAATTTATAACCGCTTTACTGGCAACCGTAACCCAGACCCATCAGCTTACTTTGATGTTGAAACCATTATTTCAACTAAGTTAGATTTTGCACCAGGTGCTCATGAAATCATGTTTGGTTATCAAGCTATTCAAACGGCTAACGCCCACTTTGGTTCAATTGGTCTTCATGGTTATTATGGCGAACGAGGCACTTATGGTCCTGTTGAAGGTTGGTTGAATGATGGTTTTGCATTTAACAATGTCGATGAAAAAGTCGCTGAAGGTATGTTAGTTTGTGCTGACTACCAAGGCCCTGAAAGCTCAGGTTTAACCGTAAGCTTCTCTGCTCGGGTATCAGCCGCTGCTGTGGGTATTGATAATGCTGTTACTGTAACCAGTCAATATGCTGATTCAGAGTCAGTCATGGTTAGTGCAAGCGTATCATCACCAAGCAACATTCAGGTGGCCGGTATTGCTGACCAAAGCATTGGTGAAAACACCTCAATCACTTTAGATGTTATTTATGCAGATCTTAAAGCCACTGCAAATGGCATTATGGTTGCTGGTGATAACATCACTGCGGTAGTTGAAGGTGATAGCATTACGATTACCCCAGATGCCGATTGGTTTGGTGAAACTATGGTGTCGGTAACTGTGCATGATATGGCCTACCCATCGGATGCAGCCTCTACCAGCTTCATGCTAACAGTAAGCTCTGACGGTATTGAAAATGGTTGTACCGATTCAAGTGCAACTAACTATGATGCAAATGCCAATACTGATGATGGTTCATGTACCTTCCCGGCCCCACCAGTGAAAGAGGATACCTCATCAAGCGGCGGTAGCTTAGGCTTCTTAGCTTTAGGGGTTTTAGGCTTTATGGCTGGACGTCGTCGTAAAGTTCACTAATAGATAGGCATGTTAAGCAAACAACACCTATAAAAGAGGCCCTCGCATGAGGGCCTTTTGTTTTCAATTTTTTATTAACTAATTATTTATCAATTAATTGTTAGCGCGACTATCTTCAATGGATGATTATCATCAAATGCAGGAAAGTCCTGATGACAGTCTAACCATTCAAAATGGGTTACTTTACGGCCTTGTTTTTCAACACATCTGACTAAGCTGTCTAGCCAAGATTGGCGCTCCACTTTGGCGACATTATTACAGCACACTATGGTGCCGCCGGGTTTTGTGGTTAGCATGGCGGGTTTAAATAAGCCTTGGTAATCATTGATTAAATCGACGACGCCGAACGCGCTTTTAGCAAAACGTGGCGGATCTAAAAAAACCAAGTCAAAAGTGGCTTTAGCCAGTTTAGGGAACTTGGGCAACTTTTGATTACGACGTCCACCCACAGGTAAACCTGCAAGTTGACGTAGGGCTGGAAACGCATCGCTTTGCACAAACTCACATACAGAATCAACCTGATTTAGCGCTGCATTTTTTTGGCCAGCAGCCAATGCAAATGATGAAAAATCGACATTCATTACTCGCTTGGCGCCACCAACAGCCGCCGCGGTACCAATACCGCAGGTGTAAGAAAATAAATTTAATACCGTTTTGTTATTACTGTGCTGGCGAACGTACTCACGGCCAATACGCATGTCTAAAAATAATAATGGGTCTTGACCTTCATGGCGTAATTTAGTGGTAAATGCGATGCCGTTTTCGTGCATCACTTGTTCCGACATCGCATAGTCTTGTGCTTCATTGACTAAGTTATTGGCAACGCGAGAATTTTTTTGCGAGCGGTCGTTATACACCAGGGGGAAATCGCCATGCTTAATCAATACTTGGCTTATTTGTGCTAGCTGTTGCTCTGATAATGTCTCGTGAAAAGATTGCACTAACCATGCATCGCCATAGCGGTCGATGTTCAAGCCATTAGCGCCTTCTACCGTGCCATGAAATACACGATAGCAGTCAGTATTGTGCTGTTTTGCATGCGCAAAAAAGTCTTCTCGTTGGGTAAAGGCATCAGCGAGCACTTGTGTAAAATCGATTGCCGCTTGTTCAGGTGTGGCAATGCTAGCAGAAGTTGGGGTCGTCATAGAAAAAGGCCGCTGAGTTAGGGTAGAAAGCGCGTCATTATATCAGAGTCTTATGCAGGAAGCAGTCAAAGTCATCAGTGGGTTTAGGTAAGAGCTGATTGAAAAAGGTGCCTTTATAAAAATAAAGGCACCGAAGGTCTTGCTTGGGTTGTTGCGGGGGAACGAATGATTGGTGCTAGGTATCACCTAGCACCAATAGGGTTATAGCTTGTGACCGTGATGCTCCATAATTTTTTCAGGGCTATGACAGGTAGCACAGGCTTCTTTAGCTGATTTAGCTTGTTGCTTATCTGGGCCAAAGTACGCGCCATTACTTTGCATATGGGCCATTGCCGCATCTGAAAGATACTTCTGGTGACAGCTAATACATGATGCAGCATCAGATGATGCGTACCAGGTTTCAACTGGTGTTAGGCTAGGATCGTTTTGTTTACCAGGAATAAAGCTTGGTACAGCATGTGCCTGCCCAGCATTACGACCTAACTCAAATCCGTAAGCTTTACCGCCCCATCCTTCAACTTCAGCATGACATGTCATACAGTCGGTCTTGAGTATGGTGCCACTACCACCATGGCCATTATCATGTCCTTTGGCTCTGTGGGCTTTATACATAAAGCTTGTTGACTTCATTTCACCCCATGCCACAGCGTCACCGTTAGTATCTTCAACCGCACCAAGTTTCTTATCATTGGTGTGGCAAGCAATACAGTTTACGCCGTTTGAGTCATGGTAAAACTCAAAGCTATGACAGCTATGACAGGTTTGGTTATCAACAATTGCACGGCGCATCGCAACCACAGCTTCATTGTCATCTAGCACTGTGCGGTACGCGGGTGTTTGTACATAAGCTGGATAAGCGTCGGTATTATCACACGCTGTGCGTGTAGATGTTCCTTCGGTAAAACACACTTTCAGTACTGGTAACACTTCAAGCGAACGAGAAGCAATGTCAGTAGGGAAGTTCATGCCCACTTTTACGCTGACACTATTGTCTGCATTCCAGGTGGCTTTGTTGGCATCTTTGATGTCAATACGACGCTCACTATAGGGTGATTGATCAAAATCAGGGTAGTCTTTTTCAACATCCCAGCTGATCACTACATAGGGCTTGCTATAGCCTTTTTTGTAGATTTCATTCTGCGCAACAGCGTTGCCAGTGCCATCTACAATCTTCATTTCGAAGCTGATTTCATTGGCGGCACTAATTGCAACATTACTGACAGACACGTCATACTCTTTTGCCCCTTGGTAAGGCTTAGTATGATTGTCATGCACCGCAGCGCTATGACAGTCGGTACAGGTCAGTTGTGGGTTTTTATCTGATTTATGCTGTGCTGGTGAATCAGTATGGCAGCCAATACAAGCATTGGCATTGGCATTGGCAAGCCACAGGTCTTTGTCGGCTAAAGAGTCATCTTCTACGTGACAGGTTGCACAATCCATAAAGGGTTTAGTTGGGAACGCTGGGTAATCAAAGGCATGATCACCGCCATAACCTGCAATGGTATATGGCATAGGAACGATATTGCCTTGTTCGTCTTTACCTTCCCGGTTAGGCCCCATATGAATCGCGTGAACCATATGACCTAGCTCAACCGATACAGCATTCGGATCGGTCACAATACCATTATGGCAAGATTGACAGTTTTCCATGTCTAAACGACGTCCGCCATGGGCTTTAAGGCTGTCTGGCTGATGACAGGTATAGCAGGTTTGTAATGTGACTAGATCACGGGTTTCTATGCCTTCAGACGCATTTGTTGCGGGTATCCAGTCAAAATGGGCATTCTCTGCTAACTCTTTCCCTGAGTCATATTCAAATTGCATTTCAATCGCGATACGTTGGGTTAATGCAGGGTCAAAAGTCACTCCCGCTGGGTCATCTGATGCAGTTAGATCGGTTTTGAAGGTGTAACTGTAAGTACCATTTTTATGATCGACTAAACATTCAACGCAGTTTTTAATTTGTTCAAAACCTTGTTCAAAGGTTGTGCCAGCATCATTGGTGGTTTCGTTAAGTAGCGACATCCACTGTTTTAACTCGCTGCCTTCTGTGGTTTGCAATTGCGCTAATGAGAAGCGGAAATCATGAAATGGATTCGTGCCACTTAAACCAAATAAGCCAACACCCTGTTTGTTTTCTAATTCAAAATCAACGCTAATAATGCCGTTGCTATAGCTTGCTTGGGTAATATTAGCGATAGCTTCATTCGCCATATCAATATTTAAACCGCTAGTGCCAGGCGTACCAGGAATACCTGGGGTGCCGTCTTCACCATTTTTACCATCATCGCCATCACTACAGGCCGATAACATCATGGTGGATGCGATCAGCAGTGCAAGTGTGGTTGTTTTTGTTTTTATCATCATCTTTATCTCCAATGTTCACTCTAGGTGTCACAGGTGTAAATGTTAATGATTGGTAGGAAATCTGATATGAAGCTCATCACTCAAACAGCTATTATTCCGTTTGTTTTTTGTGCTGTACTTTTGTGGTTTTTAAGTGATTAATATGGCTTATATAGCCGTTATGGCGAATGTTAGTGACATTTATATTGTCAATGTGGTGTATTGCTAGTGTTTTGTATCAAATTTCACAAAGTAAAACTCTAATATCTATATTCAGCAAATCACAATCATGCATTTTAAATACTCTAACCAAGTACAATTATCACTTTGTTTATGTTAGCTATTTATTATCCAGCAGGCTTCACAGTTATGCACTAAATACAGGAATATCAGCAGTAGTCTATGTAAAATAATGATCAATAATGTTATCAAGCTTGCGCAGCACAAAGGCGTTCACTACCAACTCACGTAAAATTGCATAACCAACCTTAAGATGGCTAAAGTTGACGTTTACCAGGGAGAGGCATGAGCCGGATTAATTCTAATACGCTATTTAATATCAAAGTCTTTGTTTTACTATTTGAAACCTTAAATTCCTCAGAAGTCGCTCAACAATTAGGCGTGGCAGCATCTAAAATTAGCCGCAGTCTTAAAGCTTTACGCCACTCTTTTGATGAGCCGTTATTTATTCGTAAACAACACGGTTTTGAACACACGCCTTTTGCACAGGAAATTTATCCGCAATTAAAACAAATGCTGCTTTTATCTGAGCAATGTTTAGCTCTGTCGGAGTCTGAAAGTAGCGATATTAGACAAGAGGTGATGATTGCCTGTCCGCCATCATTATCATTGAATTTACTCAGCTATTTACAAGATAAAGCCTCACAGTTAAAGCAACCTTTAACTTTTAATATTAAGCCTTGCAGCCACAATATTGACAAGCTGCTGAATCGTTTTGATGTTGATTATGCGATTACTTTTGAGGCATATAATTCTGAACGATTAGCTTCCACGTTTGTGGCAAAAGCCAATGCATATGTACTGCTTGGAAATGCTGAACACCCTGTTTTTCATGGTAATGATTTTGTCGATATCGATACCATCATTAAATATCCATATATCAGTTTTAACGGCCATGAATTTGAACAGGGGCATGACCCTTTGTTGCTATATGCCTTAGATAAACACTATCGAGTGGATGTGGTTGCTAAAATTTGCTTACTGGCGGATTTGATGATCCAGCTTGAACGCAGTAACGCTTTAACCTTGGTGTGTTATCGCGATGCGGTTGAGTTTTTGTGTACCAAAGGCAACATACAAGCAATGTCACTGCCAGAGGAGCAAAATAGACTGCTTAATCAACGCGCGGATGGGCATAGGCACTATTTAACTATGTTGAGGGAAAGCCACAGTAAACCCCAATGGATAGCAGATGAAATTGCTTCGTATATTCAGGGTAATGTCATTTTAAATTATGAAGGTAAGACAGATGCCAAAAGATAAATTACTCGATATTTCATTAGAGACAATTGAGATATTCTGTCAGATATACCTCAAAAAAAATGCTATTGAGGTGGCAAATCATTTGGACTTATCTCAGCCTAAAGTTAGCCGATCCCTTGGTGCGTTAAGAAGCGTATTTGATGACCCATTATTTTTACGCCGTGAAAATCAATTTCAAGCCACCGATATTGCCCATAATCTCTATCCCATATTCAATAACATGATCCAATGCCGGCAAACGCTGGACGACATGATGCGAGGTTCCGCAGGTATTATTGCCAATGCGGTTGAAGTGGCCACAGTGCCACAATTACAGGTTAATTTAATTCAAAGCGTTAAACAGGCGGTAGTGGAATTAACCGCGGCCGACATTATGATTTCAACCACTCAATGGGGAGCGGGCACTGCACAACAATTATTGAATGATGAAATTGACGCCGCCATTTGTTTTGAGCGGGCCCCAAGCCATTCAATTTTGTCTAAATCCATTATTCAACATCGGGGGGGGTATTTGGTGGCGCGAAAGCACCATCCCATTTGGGATAACCCCTGTATTGATAAGATGATTAATTATCCATTGATTAAGTTAATCACTATGCCGTTTCCTGCTAATAAGTCTCCCTTGGGCAATTATGCCAAGCGCTTAGGCAAAACATTGCAGTGTTATGCCACAGTGCCAGATCTTGGCACCGCCGCCAGTAACTTGCTTCAGTCGGATGCGATTATTGTCGTCGGGGTGAAAGAGGCGGTTAACTTTTTTAATAATGTAAATGGTTTGCATGCGCAAAAAATTGATTCAGCGCAAGACCAATCCATTTTAGAAAATTTCAGTCATCCCACAGTGTATTTGTGGTTAAAACTGGATGCTAGCGGCAAAGTGACTACCCCGTTTTGGCTTCAAAGATGTTTAGAAGATTACATCATTCAAGCGCATCAATAACGGGGCGTTAAGGTGGTTAGTGTGGCGCGTTATTATCCTGTACGTGTTTAAGCGCAGCTTGTAATGCAAACTGATAACCTTGTGCGCCCAATCCACAAATGACCCCAAGCGCTTTATCAGAAAAATACGAGTGATGTCTGAATGGCTCACGAGCGTGAACGTTAGATAAATGCACTTCAATAAACGGAATCGCCACACCCAAAATCGCATCGCGGATCGCCACACTGGTATGGGTAAATGCGGCAGGGTTAATAATCATAAACTGTGCATCAGTTGCGTGAATGGCATCAATAATTTCATGCTCAGCATTAGACTGAATATGTTCCAGCACGACACCGGCAGCACTGGCAGCGCTTTGTAATTCAGACACAATAGTCGCCAAGTTTTGCGTGCCATAATGACCCGGCTCGCGGCGGCCGAGTAAGTTTAAATTAGGGCCGTTTACTAATAAGATTTTTGCAGTTTGGCTCATGATAATCCTTTGGCAATCACAACTTATGGCGATTATTCACCGTTTTAGTTAACCTAATTTCAGGTTGCTTAGTTTGTTTTTAACGCAAGTTAGTTGTTCAGTAAACCAAAATTTATTCATTAATCAAACTTGGGCTTACTTTGACGTAATGCTTTGGTGGCGCCGCGTTGTTTCTTGGTTTCAATACGCCGCTTTTGGCTGCCTTTAGTGGCCTTAGTCGCAATGCGTTTTTTGGCCACAATAGTGGCACTTTTTATGAGCGCAATAAACTGCTCTAACGCCAGTTGGCGATTAAAATCTTGGCTGCGAGATTGCTGACACTTGATGATGATTTTACCGCTTTGGGTAATACGATGATCTGCCTTGGCCAATAATTTTTGTTTATAAAAATCAGGTAAAGACGATTGATTGATGTCGAAAATCAGCTGTGCAGCAGTCGACACTTTATTTATGTGTTGGCCGCCTGCGCCACTTGAGCGGACAAATTGCCACTCAAGTTCTTTATCTTCGATTGTCACACTATTGGAAATATTTATCATAGTGTAAAGGGTATCACTTTTTAGATTAAAAATAGTTATATATTGGCGGCGGTAATATTTGTTATGATTTGCGCCATTGAAGTGAATGGGTTGCTAATCGATATTTATCGGTTAGTCACCATGACTCCGGAGCTGTTTATGTTATGCCAAATTTCTGATATCACCAAAGGGGTTATCAGCCTGTTTGTAAGCGGGCGATTATCGGCACAAGATTACCGAAGCCGTTTACAGCCCGCGATTAAATCTTACCGCAAAGACTGGGGGCAGGTGTGCTTGTATATTGAAGCGGATGTGCTGTTAGAGGGCTGGGAGTTTGGCTCGCTAACTGGCAGCGGCGAAGTACAATTGCCCGCATTTGATGCATTAGTATTTGTTGGTGGCCCTGACTGGGTAGGTAACTCTGTCAGATTAATGGGACCGTTTATGCAAGGTGAGGTGGCCTGGTTTCCGCTTTCACAAAAACAAGATGCGATAAACTGGATCACTAAGCGATCACAACATTAAGATCATTACTCTCTGCAAGTTTGTTATGTGGGGGAATTATTGTTAACTCAATCAAGGAAGTATTATGTTATTCAAAAAACTTTTAGCACTATCAGCAGTGAGTATTTTCACGTTAGGTTTAACAGCATGCGCACCAGAAGTGGGTAGCGAAGCATGGTGTAAGCAAATGAAAGAGAAACCAAGCGGTGATTGGTCTTCAAATGAAGCTGCCGATTATGCTAAACACTGCGTGTTCAAGTAAACGCCGTTTTAGATGATTAATATGATCCACCTTAATTCGTTTTCAATGATGCGATCAATCAAGCTTTTGATCGCTATTATTGTGCTGCAATTTGCCGGCGCGAATTTAGGTGGGCATCAATTACACCTAGGCAATAGTGCTGAAGATAAAGGCAATCATGCCCATGTTCAGTTCACGCCAACCTTAGATATTGCCGCCCTTAGTCAACTTGCTGAATGTATACAATGCAGTTGCGCTGCAGAGGGGGCCCGTGAACATGCGCCTTCAGATGATCATTCTCACCCAGCGCCTACTAACAAGACGGTTGATTTGTGCCTAGACTGCCAGTGTCACGGTGGTTTAGTGGCTATCGTGCTGCCCGAACAACTCTATACGGCTGATCAAGCTAATCAACAACCGCTTCAAACCGCTCAATCTTATTTAGCCCCCGCTTTAGGTGCGACTTACCGCCCCCCGATAATATAAATCCTGTTTAAATTCATTCATTAAAGGTTTGCTGTTTCGACAGACAAGCTTGATTATTTTTATGGCTAAATTGAATGCTTATCGAAGCATTTCAACTTGGTCATGCTTGAGTTCTAGGATTTATTTATGACAATTCCAGTTATCAATTTGCCGGTAAATACTCGGTTTTTAGCATCGTTTAGTTTCATTGTACGTCAATTAGTGTGGCTAGCCGTTATCGGCCTTGGCTTAATGCTTTTTAGCAATACGGTTATGGCAAGTGATGATCATGAACCACAGCCGTCTGCAGCTCACCCCCAAGGGGATGAGGATGAGGATGAACATGACGACGCCTTAACGTTAACAGCGCAGCAACGCGAGTTGGCTAACATTCGAGTAGAAACCCTCAATAGTAGTCCTTTTGATTTGACTTCCGTTGCCACAGCTCAGCTGGTGGTTGATAAAGATAAAACCGTCACCATTGCCCCGCAGTTAGCAATGCAAGTATTAAAACGCCATGTGGTGCCGGGGCAGCAAGTGTTAAAAGGGCAAGCATTACTCACTTTAGGTGGCACCGACATTGCTCAAGCTCAAGCCGATTATATTAATGCGGCGACAGAGTGGCAGCGCGTGAGTCGTATGGCTAAAGGGACGATTAGTGCCAGTGAGAAAATGCGCACAGAAGTGAATGCCGAGCTTAAACGTGCGGTGCTTAATGCCATTATGATGACGCCAGAACAAATTAGCGCCCTGACAACTTCGCCTCAATCGATTGGCCAATTTCAATTATTAGCGCCAATTTCAGGACGGGTTCAGCAAGATGCCGCCATGCTAGGGCAGGTATTAGCAGCGGGCACAGCGTTAATGCAACTTACCGACGAGTCGTTTTTATGGGTTGAAGCACAATTAACCCCTGTGCAGTCTGAACGTGTCGCCATTGGGCAATCGGCCTTGGTGCGCGTTGGGCAGCGAAATGTCACCGGTGTTGTGATTGGTCGCTCGCATGAGCTTAATGCCATTACCCGCACAGAACAGGTGTGGATCAGTATGCCGAATCAGCAACATGTGCTGCATGCCGGCGAGTTTGCCGAGTTGTACTTTCAGCAAAGCGGCCTTGATACCAGTAAACCAGTGGGTGGCCATACTCATGAAAAAGGGAGTTTACACGGCATTATTGTGCCTGATAGCGCATTAACCCGCAGTAGTGATGGGGATTGGCAAGTGTTTATTGAAGATCAAGATGGCTTTGAGGCAGTTGAAGTTGATGTGGTGCAAAGTCAGCGTGGGCTGAACCTTGTCAGCGGAATTGAAAGTGGCTCAAAAGTGGTGGTGTCAGGGGCGTTTTTTCTAGCATCTGAATTGGCTAAATCTGGCTTTGATATTCATAACCACTAGGAGTTTGGCATGTTAGCAACATTCATTCGTTCGGCGATAACTCAGCGACTGCTGGTGGTATTGGCGTTACTTGCAGCAATGTTCGGCAGTATTGCTGTTTTACCCAAATTGAATCTGGATGCGTTTCCAGATGTGACTAACGTACAGGTAGCGATTAACACTGCCGCCGAAGGCTTGGCAGCCGAGGAGGTTGAAAAGCTTATTAGTTACCCGGTTGAGTCGGCAATGTATGCCTTACCTGCGGTCACTGAGGTGCGATCGTTATCGCGTACCGGGTTATCAATTGTGACCGTGGTGTTTGCAGAGGGCACCGATATTTACTTTGCGCGCCAGCAAGTTTTTGAGCAGTTACAAGCTGCAAAAGAATCGATTCCTGCTGGGGTGGGCACACCAGAAATTGGCCCTAATACTTCAGGGCTTGGGCAAATATATCAATACATTTTACGCGCTACTCCAGAATCTGGTGTGGCTGCTGCCGAGCTTCGCAGCATCAATGATTACTTGGTAAAGCTTATTTTGATGCCAGTATCTGGTGTCACTGAGGTGTTGTCGTTTGGCGGCGAGGTATTGCAATATCAAGTGCAAATCGACTTAAACAAGCTACGCAGTTATTCACTGTCGATGGCGCAGGTTATTGAAGCGCTTGAAAGTAATAACCGTAATGCGGGTGGCTGGTTTATGGACCAAGGGCAATCGCAGCTAGTCGTTAGGGGTTATGGATTATTGCCGTCCGGTAATGCCGGATTAGAGGCCATTAAGCATATTCCGTTGACTGAATTTAATGGTACGCCCATTAGAGTGATGGACATCGCTAATGTCGATTATGGCAGTGAAATTCGCGTTGGTGCGGTCACCATGACGCGCAGAGAAGCTAGCGGCGAATCAAACCCATTGGGTGAAGTGGTTGCAGGCGTGGTGCTTAAGCGCATGGGCGCAAATACCAAGCAAACCATTGATGATATCAATGCACGCATTAGCTTAATTGAACAGGCTTTACCCGATGGGGTAACGTTTGAAGTGTTTTATGACCAAGCGGATTTAGTTAAGCAGGCCGTTGATACCGTGCGTGATGCTTTGCTGATGGCCTTTGTGTTTATTGTGGTTATCTTGGCACTGTTTTTAGTCAATATCCGCGCCACTTTACTGGTGTTGTTATCGATACCGATTTCAATCGGGCTGGCGTTAATGGTGATGGCGTATTTTGGTCTGTCAGCTAATTTAATGTCTTTGGGCGGCCTAGCCGTTGCCATTGGTATGCTAGTTGATGGTTCGGTGGTGATGGTTGAAAACATTTTTAAGCACTTAACCAAAAATGACAACTTGCCAGCACTTCATTCTCAGGCCGACACCCAAACTCAAAGTGGTGATGAAGCCAACTCGATTAGTCACAAAGTGTGGCTAGCAGCCAAAGAAGTGTGTAGTCCAATTTTCTTTGCCACCGCCATTATCATCGTGGTGTTTGCCCCGCTATTCGCCCTAGAAGGGGTGGAAGGTAAACTGTTTCAACCTATGGCTACCAGCATTATTTTAGCCATGATTGCTGCGTTAGTTGTGGCGCTATTTGCGGTGCCTGCGCTTGCGGTTTATGCCTTTAAACGTGGGGTGGTGATCAGACAAAGTTGGTTGTTAATGCCAGTGGAGCGGGTTTATCGTCAAGGGTTAAAGGCCACATTAGCTCGGCCAAAAATCGTGATAGCTATCGCATCATTGATGTTTATTAGTAGCATGGCGTTGCTGCCACGTTTAGGCACTGAGTTTGTGCCTGAGTTAGAAGAGGGCACCTTAAACTTGCGGGTAACACTTGCACCTACTGCCAGTTTATCTACCTCAATTGATATCGCCCCTAAACTGGAAAAGCTGCTACTTGAGTTTCCTGAAGTCAATTACGCCCTTAGCCGTATTGGTGCGCCAGAGTTGGGGGGGGACCCTGAGCCTGTCAGCAATATTGAAGTATATATTGGCTTAAAACCGGTTGAACAGTGGCAAAGTGCCAAAGACCGATTTGAGTTACAGCGTTTAATGGAACAAAAACTCAGCGTATTTCCGGGGTTATTATTGACGTTTTCACAACCGATAGCCACTCGGGTAGATGAGTTGTTATCAGGGGTTAAAGCACAATTAGCCATCAAAATATTCGGCCCCGATTTAGACGTATTATCGGCAAAAGGTCAGCAACTGACTGAATTAGTGCAAAAAATTGACGGCGCAGTCGATGTGTCGTTAGAACAGGTCAGTGGAGAGGCACAGCTTGTCGTTAGGCCTAAACGAGATGTGTTAGCCCGTTATGGTATCAGTGTTGATCAAGTGATGAGTTTGGTCAGCCAAGGAATTGGTGGTGTTAGTGCTGGGCAGGTGATTGATGGTAATGCTAGGTATGATATCAATGTGCGCTTGGGGGCAGAGCAACGCAATTCGCCAGATGCCCTTAGGGATTTAATCCTCACAGGGGTAAACGGTGCCACGGTGCGTTTAGGCGAAGTGGCAGATGTGGTGGTTGAAATGGCACCGCCTAATATTCGCCGTGATGATGTGCAACGCCGCGTGGTGGTGCAAGCAAACGTATCGGGGCGTGATATGGGATCTGTGGTTAACGATATTTATGCCATCGTGCCACAAGCTAATTTACCTGCAGGTTATACCGTGGTGGTGGGTGGTCAGTATGAAAATCAGCAACGGGCACAAAAACGCTTAAGTTTGGTAGTGCCTATTTCAATTGTGTTGATTGGATTGCTGCTGTATTTCTCGTTTGGGTCGATTAAGCAGGTGATGTTGATTATGGCTAATGTGCCGTTAGCATTAATTGGTGGCGTAGTAGCCTTGTACGTTACCGGTACCTATTTGTCTGTCCCTAGCTCAATTGGGTTTATCACCTTGTTTGGTGTGGCGGTCCTTAATGGCGTGGTGCTGGTGGACTCGATTAATCAACGCAGGCAAGCCAGTGTCGATAATCACTCGGGTGAAACCCTATATGATAGTGTGTTTGAAGGTACGGTTGGCCGTTTACGACCGGTATTAATGACAGCGTTGACCTCCGCATTAGGCCTGATCCCTATTTTGTTATCAAGCGGTGTCGGCAGCGAAATTCAGCAACCATTAGCCGTGGTGATTATTGGCGGATTATTCAGTTCAACCGCATTGACCTTATTGGTATTACCCACGGTTTATCAATGGCTGTACAAGGGCAAATAGCACTCACTTAAGTGGATGACACCAAGCCCAATCTTTCGATTGGGCTTTTTTATTGCAATCATTGCTAATAAATAGATCAAATAACTGCTTGCTTATTTTAGATTACAGTTGTAATTTAATTATATGGATTACATGTGTAATCTTAATAAGTGAACCACAACCTAGTAAGTGACTAAGCATGAAAGAAATCAGTAACAGTGAATTGTTAGTATTACAGCAACTTTGGCTGCGGTCGCCATTAACCTCTAATGAGCTGGTAGAAGCATTAGAGCAAAGCCATGATATGCATGAGAAAACAGTAAAAACCTTGCTGAATCGTTTAGTTAAAAAAAATGCGTTGAGTTTTGAAAAGCAAGGGCGCACATATCATTACTCGCCGTTAATTGCTGAGCAAGAATACACATTAAAAGAGTCAGTGTCTTTTGTAGATAGACTATTTGCCGGAAAATTAACCCCATTAGTGGCCGGTTTTGCTGAGAAAAATAAGCTATCGGCTGAGGATGTTGCTGAGTTACAAAGCTTGCTTGATGATTGGCACAAGGAGCAAAAGTGATGATCAGTTGGTTTATGGAACAAACCCTATTACTTAGTTTGGTTTGTATAACATTATTAATTTCACATCGTTTTTTATTGTCAAAAATAGGCGCGCATTATACTTATAGTCTTTGGCTTGTTGTGCCATTGTTACCGCTGGCGGATGTAGTGCAAACTCTGTTACCACAGTACTTTAATTGGTTAAGCCCAAATCAAACACTGGGTGTTATTCAACAATATTATGTGCAGACTACTGATACCGCATCGATGTCGAGCAGCTTGTTTAAGTTATTATATTTGCCTTACCTGTATGCTGCTGTTGTGCTGGTATTGGTGGTTAATTTAGTCTCAGATTCTATTCATCTGCAACAGCTCACGCGACGCGCCAAGCCTTTTGTGATTGAGTCAGGCAAGCTTAATGTATTTATTCATCCCAATATTGAATCGCCCATGTTAGTTGGGTTAATCGCGCCGCAAATATTAGTGCCAAACAGTTTTACCTTGCTTGATAGTCATCAGCAAGACGCCATTATTCAGCATGAGCTTTATCATTATCAGCGCGGTGATTTATGGGCCAATATATTGGCTTATAGCTTAACGATTATGTTTTGGTTTAACCCGCTGATGTGGTGCGCTTACCGTCGTTTTAGGCAAGATCAAGAGCTGTCATGTGACGCACAAGTGACAGCCAATATGGAAACAGATTCTAAAATTGCCTATAGCAAAGCGCTATTGGCTTATTCGCAGCATGCACCGTTAAGCATGCTACATACTCACTATGGGGACAAAACCATACTTAAAGAAAGGATCTTACAAATGAAAAAACAACATGGAAAAAATACCTTGGTATTAATGGGAGTGACGCTATTACTTAGTGTTAGTGCGCTAACCTTAAATCAGCAAGCGCAAGCAGGCGACAATCAAAGCCATACGCAAGCTAAAGCTGATGGAATACACCCTACAATCCGTATTGAACCTGTTTATCCTATTGAGGCTGCTAAAGAAGGAATGAATGGTTATGTGCAATTGTCGTTTGATATTAATCCAGCAGGAAAGGTATCAAATGTGATGGTGATTAAGTCATCTCCTGCCGGGGTATTTGATGCCTCAGCGGTGACAGCACTTGAGCAGTGGCAATATCAAACCTCCGCTAATGGCATGAAAGGTGCGCAGGTTCAATTAGACTTTGTTATTCATCAGCCAGATGCTTCAGTGGAAAGAATACAGGTCCGCTAAAATGATTAAAGCTAAGTTATTAAAGCTAAGTTATTAAGGCTAAGTTAGTCTGGCTAAATTAACAGGTTAAGTACAACGCTGAGGTGTCAGCTTGAGCCTGTAAATAATAATGTGCCCGTATTAGCATTGCACTAGCGTTTGTGTAGGTTTGGCTTGATCAACTAAACCTTACACTTAATCAATATTGAGATGAATTTTCTGTGTTTACTTTCCAATCAGTTTTACTGATGTCTGCTTGAAGTATTACCTCCTTAGTGATGACTTTATATTTCTATTAAGCTTAAATTTATCTTCAATAAGCGTGATTTCGTCAAAACACGATACATTTACGACATTTTTGTGAAAAAAATAATTCCCTTAAAACATACTCAAAGCCGCATTCTCACAGGGTTTTCATAATTTCGTCATGTTATAGAAATGTTGCTGTCATTTTAAAGCAGTCTTTTTGTCATTTTTACTCGTTAGTTTTATGCACCAGCAAATGCGTATGCCTGTGGCGCGCAATAAAACCTCACTAACGTTTAATACAATCCGTCTTCGGAGATGATAATGGAACTGAAAAACCTTTTTAAACTTACCGCGCTTTCAACTGCTTTAGCTGCAACTTTAGGCCTTGCGGGTTGTGGTGGTGATATTAATATCAACACTGGTAATGAAACCACAACACCAACAACACCGACGACTCCTACAACGCCAACAGAATCGGCACAGCAAAAATCTTACAGTGGTTTTGCCACTAAAAGCACTGCGTTTACTACGGTCGATGGTAAAGAAGTTTGGGAGTTAACAGGCACATTATCACCGTCTAGTGCAGCATCAACGATTTCAACGGGTGGTCAAGACGGCGATAAAATCGTGTTAGGTAACGACGTTGTTTGGTTACTAAATGGTGCAGTGGTTGCCGGTGGCGACAATGAAAACTCTGTTGAGTTATCTATATTACCCGGCACTAAAGTATTGGGTGGCAGTGATTCATATTTAGTCATTAGCCGTGGTTCAAAAATCATGGCAGAAGGCACTGCTACTGCGCCTATCGTATTTACCTCGGCTGAAACGGCCTTAGGTCAGGAAGGCAAAGCTGGCCAATGGGGCGGTTTGGTTTTATTGGGTAATGCACCGGTAAACACCTGTCCAGATTTAGCCAATTGTGATGCGTCATTCGAGGTCGGCAACCATAACTATGGCGGCGACAACACCCAAGATAACTCGGGTGTGATCCAATATGTGCGCGTTGAGTTTGGTGGATTTAAAATTAACGATACCCAAGAAATGAACGGGATTAGTTTTGCCGGTGTGGGTAGCGGCACTCAAGTTGACCACATTCAAGTGCATTTAAATAACGATGATGGCGTTGAGTTTTGGGGCGGTAACGTGTCAATTTCAAACGTCGTGTTAACTGAAAACTTTGATGACTCGCTAGATTGGACTAACGGTTGGCAGGGTAGCGCACAGCACGTTTATATTCGTCAAGCTGATAACGGTTCTAACCGTGGTATTGAAGCTGACAGCAACAGCGATGCCAACGCAATGCCAATGTCTAAACCTGCATTAGCTAACATTACTATCGAGGTGGCTGACGGTACAAACTCTGGTGGTGATGATGCTGAAGGGATTTTGTTCCGTAAAGGCACTGGTGTTATGGCCTATAACCTACTGGTTAAGGGCGGTGTGGATTCTGGTGAATGCTTAGAAGTGAATGATGACAACACGGTCAATAACGCCAATGGTGCAGAGTTAACCGTACAAAACAGTCTAATTGACTGTGTAGAGCCATTTAAAAATGCTAAACCCGATGCTGCAGAAGGCCGTACTTTAGCGCTAGATGTAGAAGCTTGGTACAAAGGTCAAGATGGCAACTTAGTCGGCGCAGCAGATTTAACTGATTATATGCCAAACGCTTCATCAGTAGCATTAACGGGTGGTAAAGCAGATTTAAGTAACCTAGATGATCGCTTAGTCGACGCCCAATATATTGGTGCCTTTGATGGTTCAAACGATTGGACAGTGGGTTGGACAACCGCAATACATGACGATGCCGCGGCGACTCCAACAGCCTTACCTACATTGACATCTTGTCCTGTTGGCACAACGGCTGAAACCGTAGTGGCAGGTTTATACAAAGATGACAAGGTGACTTTAGTGTGTACCTTACAGGGTAATGTACTCAGCAATACCACCTTGTTAGCAGGTCAAAATGTGATGTACAAAATTGATGGCGGCGCAGTGGTTGTTGGTGGCGATAATGAAAACGCGACTACGTTAGCGATTCAAGCAGGTACCAAGTTATTTGCCACAGACAACAGCTATATTGCCGTAAGCCGTGGTTCTAAAATTATGGCTCAGGGCAGTGCAACACACCCAATTGAGATGACTTCACAACAGGATGTGATTGCCGGCGCAGAAGGTGCACGCGGTCAATGGGGCGGCTTGGTGTTGTTAGGTAAAGGTTTAACCAATACTTGTCCTGATAAAAATGCATGTGATGCTTCTTTCGAAGTTGGCGATTTCCCTTACGGCGGTAACGACAACGCAGACAGTAGCGGTCAAATCAGCTATGTAGTGATTAAGTATGCTGGTTTTAAAGTGAATGACACTCAAGAAATGAACGGTATTTCATTTGCCGCAGTGGGCAGCGGCACTCAAGTTGACCACATCCAGGTGCACGCTAATGGCGATGATGGTGTTGAGTTCTGGGGTGGTGCGGTTAACTTAAAATATGTTTACCTTACACACAACTTTGACGACAGCTTAGATTGGACCAACGGTTGGACCGGTAAAGCCCAGTTTGTTTACATTACCCATGAAGATGGCAATGCTAACCGCGGTATCGAAGGCGACAGCCATAAAGGTGCAACCGATACCCCAGTATCTAAGCCAAAACTGGCTAACTTCACTATCTTACCGGGTGTTGACATTGAAAATGCGAGTGGTGATAAAGGCGAGGGTATCTTACTTCGCGTAGCCACAGCAGGTGAGCTTTATAACGTGCTGGTTCAAGGTCGTAAAGGTAGTACAAGCACGACTGAATCTGGTGAGTGTTTAGAGCTAGATGGTAGCTATGCAGGGTTAGTTGACAATGTTAATAACAACACCTTAACCATGTCGCACTCAATTATTGACTGTAACGAACCATTTAAATACAGCTCAGATAATGCTGCAACCGCAGATGCTATCAATGTTGAAACCTGGTTTATGGGTCAAGAAGGTAACGCGACTACTGCGGTAACCTTAACTGACGGTATGCCAGCAACAACCGATGCGGCATTAATCGGAACAGGTAAAGACTTAAGTACAGATGACAACTTCTTCGAAGCAACCAACTTTATTGGTGCATTCGATGGCCAAAACGATTGGCGTCAAGGTTGGGCTTACTTTCCACAGTAAACCAAACGATTAAGTATTTAAGTTAATAGCCGCCCCATGCAGTCATATTGGGGCGGTTATCTCTGAACCGCATACAGGACTTATCACGTATGAAAACCAAGCCGAGTTTTACCGCCAACAAATTAACGCTCGCGATTCTATCAGTGCTTTCAGTAACATCATTGGCCGCCACTCAGGCAATCGCTCAAGATGAAACACTCAATGAGCCAACATCTAAAACGCAAACGTCAACACAAGCCACTGGTGAATCTTTTCCGATAGAACCCATAGAAGTGATTTCGGTTACCGGGCGATTACGTACCTCAGCTTCGGCCGCGACAGAAGAGCGTCGCGAACAAATTGCTGTAGCCGATATTATGGGCTCAGAACAAATTTCTAGAACGGGTGACAGCGATGCGGCCGCCGCATTACGCCGTGTAACCGGTTTAACCTTAAAAGACGGTAAGTTCATTTATGTGCGTGGTCTAGGTGAGCGTTATTCAAGCACCTCATTAAATGGTGCGACAGTACCCTCACCGGATCCGACCCGAAATGTGGTGCCATTAGACATGTTTCCCGCATCGATAATTGAATCATTATCAGTACAAAAATCAGCCTCTGCTGACAAGCCAGCCGCATTTGGCGGTGGCCACGTGGATATTCGCACCAAAGCGATACCGGCTAATTTTTTCTTTAAAACCTCTGTTGGCGGACGCTTCAACACTAACGACAGCAATGATACCTACACTTACAATGGTGGCGGTGATGATTGGACAGGCAGAGATGACGGCACCCGCGGCATGCCAGCCAGTATTGATAACACCATTAATCAATATGGTGGTATTAGCCCTATTGATATCGTTAGCGGCTCAAATGGGGCAATCAATTATCCTGCAGCCCAAAAAATGAATCGCGAATTGGCCTTAGACATGTATCGTGACATGGCCGTTAACACTAAAAGTACCGATCCCGGTTTTAGAGGCGACATCGCGATTGGCGATCGCTTTGACATTTCAGACGATATGGTCTTTGGCGCATTGGCGGCTTATTCCTATAAAGAGCAAGCTGAAAACTACACCAAGTACGAAGTTGAGCTTGATGGTGACAGCGAACAAACCCAAATTGAAAACCAAAAAGACATTATCGGCACCGACTCTATCGTACAAATGTCGGCCATGCTTAACCTAGGTTTAGAAATTGGTTACAACCATAAAATTGAAACCTTCAGTACCTATTTGCGTGACACCTCAGATGATGTTTCCGTTGGGATTGAAGAAACCATAGACACCCTTGGCGAGCCTAATGCGCTACAGGTTTATGGTATTGATTATGAAGAAAGAACCTTAACCAGTAATCAAATTAAGGGGCACCACTTTATTGAAGCATTCAACGATGCTGAATTTAATTGGATGTTTTCTGATGCTAAGTCAGAACGTAATGCCCCAAATGAGTTGTCTTACACTTATAACGTTATTTTAGATGAAGCCAACAGCCCCGTATCGCGTAATTTGAATACCCAAGATGCGCCAAAATATGTGTATTCAAACCTACAGGATGACAGCCAAAACTACGGTTGGGATTTTGCGTATCCTGTGCAATTTGATGCTGCCCTGATGAAAGTCAAAGTCGGTTATCAATATTATGAACGTACCCGCGAAAGCTATGCCACTCGCTTAGGCTTTGATGTGGATTTAAGCCCAACCGATCCCAATGGCGATATTTTGTCTGAAGAGTTCGACAAGATTTTTTCTGACGATAACATCAATAACAATACTTTAGGCCTTGAATTAAAAGACGCCTCAACAGACACAGAAGACTATATTGCCGCTGAGAAAAATGATGCTGGCTTTATCAGTGTTGATGTCGATTTTGATGACGTGTGGCGCTTCTACGCTGGTGTGCGTTATGAAGATTTTCGTCGCGTGACGTTACCGATAACCCCTGAGGGTGAAATATCTGACGAGGGCGGCCGTTACGACCTACAAGACTACGCCATCGCCGAAGACGGTTGGTTCCCTTCAATGTCATTAACCTGGAAGCAAACCGACACCACTCAATGGCGTTTAGGCGCAAGTAAAACTATTGTGCGCCCAGACTTACGTGAAGTGTCACCAGTGCGATTCCAAGACCCAGTTACCGGATTTGATTTCTTCGGTAATCCTGAGTTAACCAGTTCTGACATGTACAACCTAGATTTGCGCTGGGAATATTACTCAGATGAAGGTGATAACTACAGTTTAGGGGCATTCTATAAAGATGTTGATGCGCCTATTGAGCCTATTCAACGTATTTCAGAAGCTGGCCGTCAGCTTAAGTTTTATAACGCTGAGTCTGGATACGTATACGGTATTGAAGCCGAGTTTTTACAAACATTAGACTTTTTGGGTGAAGGTTCTGCATGGGAAGATTTCTTTATTGCCGGTAACTTAACCTTAGGTGATTCAGAAATTGATATTGTGCCTAATGGTGAAATCGACCCAACTAATACTAAGCGCCGCATGACAGGACACTCTGAATGGGTGGCTAACGTACAGTTAAGTTACGACTCATCAAACAGTTATCACAGCGCAACTTTAGTTTATAACGTGTTTGGTGAACGTATTGCTTACGGTGGCCGTGGTGGTTTAGATGATGTCTATGAAAAACCATTCCACAGCTTAGATTTCACCTATAGCTATTTTCCAACCACTAGCTTTGCAATTAAGCTAAAGGCTAAAAATTTGTTAGGTGAAACAACAGAGTATGATCAACAAGATATATTAGTTTACGCCAAAGACCCTGGCACAGAATACACCCTACAATTTAGCTATGAGTACTAGGGTCTGTTGATCTTTGCTGGTGGAATTTTGTTCGAGATAAAAACGAATTAAGCGCGGCGAGTGGAGTGTAGCCTAGCAATCTAAGCAAAGTTCACTCAACAAAGCGTAATTCGTTTTTAGCCGAATCCTTCGGACAGCGTTTGTTGGCCATTTTTACTACGTTATCGGCTTATTATGTAGAATAACTACACAGCAAAGCCTCTGCCTTGTATAAATGGCCAACAATTCGCTGCAAAACAACCATGAAAGATCAACAGACCCTAGAGATTAATACTGGAAAACGCATAACGTTAGGGAAAACGAGTACTGATTTTTAGGCGCATTTACTCATCATTTCTGCGGTTAAAAATGTACATGGCCACTTTCTTTTGGAACAAGAAAGTGGCCTTTTTATTGATCTGTTAACCGCAAGTTTTGCACCTAGGTGGTGTTAGTTGCAATTCGCTCATGCCCGTGTCAAATTAATTCAATCTGTTTTATCCGCATAGTGATTAGATTAGGTATTACATCAATACATAATCTGGATGTTCTTCTGGTTGGTTAAGGCTGAGTTATTAAATTAATTTGGATGGGATTTTAGGGGCAAACTGCCCCTAGTCTTCTTGACTCAAAATAAAATTATTCAACGCTTTTGAGATCAAATCTTTTTTCATACTGGTACGCGCTACTTTTTGGTTAAACCAAAAACTCATGGGTTGATCAAAACCGATACCGTGCATGTAGTTATAAAGTGCTTTACGTAACCCTTCGCCTAACATGTCGTGATCGGTGCCGGTTGGGTCAGTGAACTCGACATCGTTTTCAGCAAAAAAGACCTCAGGGCGTTCATCAAGCGTAATACCAAACTGCTCTGGGTTCATGCCTATTGGGCTGTGGGCTGTGGCGACAAATCGATGCCAGTAAGCAGATTGAAAACACCCTTGTTGCATTAATTGGCGGACCATTTCTAACGAATCAACGGTTTCCTGCTCGGTTTGAGTAGGAAAACCATACATGAGGTAAGCATGTACCAATATGCCTGCGTCGCTGAACGCTTTGGTTACTTGGGCCACGCGCTCAACACTCACGCCTTTTTTCATCAGCTTGAGTAATCTGTCTGATGCCACCTCAAGGCCACCGCTGACGGCGATACAACCTGAGTCGGCCAGTAATTGGCAACGGGCAGGGCTGAAGGTACGTTCAAAACGGATATTGCCCCACCAACTGATCACTACATTGCGTTCAATTAAGCGTTTGGCGAAGGCAAATAAGGTTTTTGGTGGCAAGGCTTCATCAACAAAATGAAAGCCTGTTTGGCCAGTTTCGGCGATAAGCGCTTCAATTCTGTCAACCAGAATATCGGCACCTGCGGTATCGTAGCGGTCAATATAATCTAAACTGACATCGCAAAAACTGCATTTACGCCAATAACAACCGTGGGCAATGGTGAGTTTATTCCAGCGGCCGTCACTCCATATGCGATGCATTGGGTTAAGCATTTCACATAGCGACAGATATTCATCTAATGGCAAGCCATCGTAAATTGGCGCGCCGACTTCTGACTGTGGAATGTCGTGTAGCTCGCTGTTTTGATTCAGATGAACATAGGGCAGGCCCTGTTCATCTTCGGCTAAAAAGTAAGTGCGTACTAGCTCGTCAACTTCTCGTTTGCCTTCAAAGTATTCCAGCAAGGTGATTAATGGGCGCTCGCCGTCGTCTAAACAAATAAAGTCGATAAACTCAAATACCCGTGGGTCTTTAAGTGCGCGCAGCTCGGTATTAATAAAGCCGCCACCCATCACTATGGGGATATCTGGGTTGATGGCTTTACAGGTTTGTGCAATCCGCAATGCGCCTAACATATTACCGGGAAACGGCACGGTAAGTGCGACAACGCTAGGTTGGGTGTCTTCTAAATAGTGCTCTACGAGTTGTTCTAAAATTTCTGAGCTAAAGCTGGGTTCACCGGTAAGGGTGTTGTAAAGGTCGTCAAAGCTTGGATTAGCAGCGGCGAGGCGCTCACCATAACGGCTGACCTCAAAATATGGGTCAACGCCTTGGGTGATAACTGATGATAAATCATTGATAAACAGCGTGGCTAAATACTTGGCTTTATCCTGTACGCCTAAATTACCAAACGCCGCCTGTAAAACATCACCCGATACAGCTTCCATTTGCGCTATGGCATCAAAGGCTGGGCCTTCGGGTAAAAAGCGGCGGGTGTTAATCCGCATGGCAAGGCTAGGATCTTTACCCTGTAAAAAGCGGATCGCGCTTTCTACGGTAAGGTGGTAACGATCAAATTCGGCTAGAAAAGTAAAGATGGCATCAGGCAGCTCATCGTCTTCAAAGTGTTCGAAATTTTCTTCCACATGTTGACGAATAATCTCTAGTGCTGGGGCTGTCATCATTTCAAGAAACAGCTCGATTGCCGGATCTCGTTGTACCGCCTCATAGCCTCTTGAGCGTAAAAAACCAGTTAAATACGCAGTTGCCGGATAGGGCGTATTCAATTGGGTCATTGGAGGTGTCATTAGCAGAACGGTCATAGCCAGCCTTTATCGTCACAAGCGGATCAAAATAAGGCGGTATTCTAGCAGCAAACAGGGGGCAAATCCTGTTAATTAACATCTGCGATGCGTCATTCTGTTGTTGGCGATATCAAGATGAATGACGCAGCAGTAATCTGCTAATTGCGTCAAATTAGCTTTAATCGTTCAAAATGGGCGCAAGATAATCATTACCCAGTTGGCGCATTTGTCGTTTAACCCAGGCAACCCGTTGTTGCAGGTATGGGGTTAAATCATGCGGGTTTCGCTTACGAGGGCTGGGTAATAATATGGCTAACTGAGCTGCTTCATCAATGGTGAGATATCTAGCTGATTTATCGAAGTAATGTAGGCTAGCGGCTTCAACGCCATAAATGCCTTTGCCAAATTCTGCGACGTTTAAATACACTTCTAGAATACGTTTTTTACCCCAAACCACTTCAAAACTCACCGCTAACATAGCTTCTAATCCTTTACGTACATAGCTACGTCCAGACCATAAAAACAGGTTTTTTGCGGTTTGTTGGGTAATCGTGCTGGCCCCCCTAAGCCCTTTACCTTTGTCATGTTGGGTCAGGGCGTCGGTAATCGAGGTTAAATCAAGACCAAAATGCGCTGGAAAATGTTGATCTTCTGAGGCCACAAACGCCAGTGGTACGCGGGAAGGCAGTTTATCAATATCTATCCATTGGTAGCTTATCGGATACGGGCTTTGAAGCATAAATGAAGTGGTTGGTGGTGGAACAAATCGTAATACCAATTGGCACAGCACTAATAATAATGTGCCACTCCAAGTAATAAGCCATGCCCAACCAAAAAATCCGCGTTTAGTAGCTTCCATTCATTGCCTCATGTTGGGTTAACAAATATCAGGTGCTTAATGTGCCCAAAGTATAGATTATTGCGCTGTTAACTAAATTATTACAGCAGTGCTATTTCCATTAACTCATTTTACTCGACTACTTTGGTCAAATCGAGGTTGTCATATTATTTCGATATTTTAGTCATATTCATTTTGTAAGCTAGCCGTTTTAATGAGTTACACATGACAATATGGAGTATTAACATGGCAAGGCAATCAGGTATTACGTCGAGCATCGTTTCAGTTTTGATCAGTGTTTTATGGGTTTCGGGCTGTAATAGTAATGATAATGATCAGGCTAACATTGACTCAATAAAGTTCGATAACAGTGTCAGTGTGCAAGTCGGTGTAAGGCCGCTGTTTTTAGTGGACCAGATGCAGCCGGGTGATCTTCAAACCCAATTGGCACAATGCAAAAATGGAGCCTTTTATCGCACCGATTTTTCAATTGGTCATCGCGGTGCGTCAATGCAATTTCCAGAGCATACCAAAGAATCTTATCAAGCAGCGATTGATTCGGGGGCGGGTATTGTGGAATGTGATGTGACCTTTACTGCAGACAAAGAGCTGGTATGTCGTCACTCACAATGTGACCTAGCAACAACAACCAATATTCTTGCTATTCCGACTCTTGCTAACAAATGTTCCGTACCTTTTTCACCAGCTGATGCCGCTAATGGTATCAGTGCGACGGCAACCTGTTGTACGAGTGATATTAGCCTTGCAGAATTTATAACCTTGAAAGGTAAAATGGACGGTTTTAATCCTAATGCAACAACTGTGGATGAGTTTATGGACGGCACACCCCATTGGCGTACCGATTTGTATGCTGGAAAAGGTACGTTAATGACACACGCCCAAAGCATCGAACTATTTAAAGCCGCTGGAGTGAAAATGACCCCAGAGCTTAAATCAGCCAGTGTAAGTATGCCGTTTGATGGCTTTAGTCAGCAAGATTATGCCCAGAAAATGTTAGATGAATATACAGCGGCTGGGGTCGAAGCATCACAGGTTTTTCCGCAATCATTTAATTTAGATGATATTAAATACTGGATAGCCAATGCTCCGGAGTTTGCCGAGCAAGCCGTATATTTAGATGATCGTTACGATCTAAGTGGTTTTGATCCGCAAAATAGTTCGACCTGGTCACCCAGTATGGACACCTTAGTTGCAGATGGCGTTAAGATTATCGCGCCACCATTATGGATGTTAGTCACCTTGGACGATAACAAGAGCATTGTGCCGTCAGAATATGCGAAAGAGGCCAACGCAGCAGGGCTAAAAATTATTGCTTGGTCACTTGAACGTTCAGGTTTGCTTAGTGAGGGGGCGGGTGGTTGGTATTATCAAAGTATTGCTGACACGATTGATAATGAAGGCGACACCTATGAGTTATTAGATGTACTTGCGAAGCAAGTTGGGGTGATGGGTGTGTTTTCCGACAGGCCTGCCACTGTAACTTATTATGCGAATTGTATGGGCAAGTAACAGATAGCTAATCATTTAGATTTATAACTTTGTGCTTTCTAGCTGGTGCAACTAGATTAAAGCGGGATGTCATCATCCCGCTTTTTGTCTATTGAAACTGGTGTGAATTCAGTAACGTCGCTGCTTTATTTGGTTAATCTTATGTCTTTAAAAAGGGCGGCAAAGTGTCTAGCTAGGTCATCCTCTACTGATATTTTTGTTTTACCATTTCTATTAATACTTGCCATTGTGGGTATTCTTTAAAGCTTGTTGGCAAATCTCCCCATGGTGACAAGACGTTATTGATGTCTACCGCTTGATGTTGCTGAGTGGCTAAATACAGGTAATAAAATGCCGACGCGCGATAGTTTGCCGCGCAGTGTACCAGCACAGGTTGATTATTATTGGCCCGCATTAAGGCAAAAAATTGCTCAACGTTTTCAAGTGTCGGTTGTTGCCAATCAACACTGATATTGTGGTATTGCATGCCAAGGTCGGTAACAATTTGCTGCTCATTTTTAAGGGCATTAGGGTTGTTATTGGGGATTAAGTTGATCACGGTTTTCACCCCAGCTTGTTGTAATAAGCCAAACTCTTCTATTGTCGGTAGCCCAGCGGTAATAACCTGATTATCATTAAATTTAACTGCTTTAATCTGTTGCAATTTACGGGTATCTATCTGGTCGATGTTGGCCATAGTGTGGGTGCTTATCATGAGAAGTGATAACAACAGATAAGTGGCGAGCTGTAATAATTTCATAGTTTGCCTACTGTAGGTGATTGATGATTGGGTGCTAGCTTTCAATAAGGTGCTGGATGTGATGTAGACTTGGGTCTGCATCTTGATAATCAAGCTTTATAGGGTAAAACTGCTGCTGATATTGCAATACTAATGACGGAAAACCTTGAATGGGTAATTGCCTTGCAAAGGTGAGTTCTGCCATTAATTGTTGATTCAATTCATCACTGCTTATTTGCTGAACAAAATGCTGTTTGTCGATACCTAAACTCACGGCGATATCAGTTAACACGTCAATATTTGATGGGTTTTTAGCCTGTAAATAATAAGCTTGCTGAATGGCATAGATCATTTGTGCTTCTTGCTCAGATTGGCGAGCGATAATGGCTGCGCGACAACTTGGGTATGTCGAGCGTCTGGGGTAGCAGCATGTCCAAAAGTCATGGTTAAATACCGTGCCTAATTGCTGGTGGATTTTGTGCCAGGTTTGCTGCAAAAATTGCTGCATTTCATGTGGCATAGGCAGATCACTATCAGGGGCTAGCCCGCCCAACACATATTGAACTTTTACATCTGGCATTTTGGCTGCTAACTGCTTTTGTAGCCTTGTCCATGTGATGTGGTAACCCCAACACCAACTGCACATTGGGTCATATACATAATATAAGGTGGCTTTATTCATGGTTGCTAGAGTTATTCGCTGACGGTGGAAACATAATGCCATATTTTATTAATCAGTTGGTTAGCATTTATAAACAGTGTAGAAGCAGTGGATTAAAAATTAAATATTTTCAATGAACTAAATAAATACAACAAAGCTTGAGATGCCTAAGCGAGCCGTTATACTAATGTTCTAGATCACAAATGGAGACAAATATGTTCGTAATGGGCTTATCAAATGATGTGACTGATTCAACTCAGGCCACCATACAAAAAGGGGCATTTCGTGCAGAGGGCACCTTGTGGATTGAAGATGAACAGCTGCATTTTGAATCTTTTGACCCAGACTTAAAATACGGTCCTTATATGATTGATTTAGATAGTATTAAGTCAGTGGCAATGTGTTGGAGCCGAGGGGCTGGGCTTATTCCGATAGAGGCTGATTCTATTCAGGTGATCACCTTTGATAGTCAGAAATTTCGCTTCATTTTAGCATCACCTCAAGTGTGGCATGAGATTATTAGTTCAACCATAACGCCAACGGTATCGCTTAAATCTGCATCAGAACCTTTTTCTAAACGCCCTGCCAATGACAACTAACCCAATTGAACTGTTGCCAATAACTGAGGCTGACTTAACAAAGTTGTTTGAGTTTGAGCATGATCCTATAGCGAATAAAATGGCCGATTTTCGCCCAAGAGAGCGCGCTGCATTTTTTCAGCATTGGCGACAAAATGTGCTTGGTGTAGCGGGTAATATTGCCATGGGGATTTGGCTGAACAACACCCTTATTGGCAGTATTTTAAGTTGGCATAAACCTGCGGATGATAAAGCCATTGCAGGTCGCTTAATCGGTTACTGGATTGATCAAGACTATTGGGGGCAGGGTATCGCCTCTCAAGCATTAAAACAGTTTTTACCTTTGTTGCCCCAAGCTCCACTTTTTGCCTATGTTGCATCGCATAATGCTGGGTCTTTGGCGCTGATTAAACGCTATGGTTTCGTCAAAGTGCCACTTACCGATGAGCAGCGTAAAGATTTACCAGCCAGCTTAGATTTATATCAGCAAGCCTAAGCCTTTATGGGGTAGGAACAGTGATGAAATCTACGATATTTAGTGGTTTAGATTAGCGTTTTTCCATCTTGCATTTATCAAGCTTGTGCTAAGATCCTTTGTTCACTCTGGGAGAAACAAACATGGCTTTTGGCGCGTTAGCATTACATCCGCAACTATTATCTCGTTTAAGTACACTTAACTTTATACAACCTACCGACATACAAGCGCAGGCGATCCCGGTTATTTTGTCAGGTAAAGATGTGATGGCGGGCGCGCAAACGGGTACGGGCAAAACAGCGGCGTTTTGTTTACCCATTTTACATCAATTGCTAAGCCAGCAAGCGCTAAGCCAACACCACCATCAGCAGGCGAACGACACCGCGTCAGACAAACGGGTTAGCGGATTAATTTTAACCCCAACCCGCGAGCTGGCTCAGCAAGTGCATCAAAATTTAAGCCTACTTATTGGCGATAGCGCCATCAGCGCAGCGCTGCTATACGGCGGCGTGAGTACCCAAGCCCAAAAAGCGCAATTAACCGCAGGCGTTGATATTATTGTGGCGACTCCTGGGCGATTATTAGATTTACTACGCCAACGCGCGACGAGTTTGTCAGCGGTTGATTATTTTGTCATTGATGAAGCTGACCGCATGCTAGATATGGGCTTTCGTGATGAAATTATTGAGGTATTAAAACGTTTACCTAAACAGCGACAAACCTTGCTATTTTCAGCCACATTAGACGATCGAGTTTTTTCGTTCAGTAAGCGTTTACTGACCCAGGCCAAAGTGATTGAAGCCCATGCGCGTAATCAAACTGCGGTGACGGTAACCGAGCGGGTTTATAATGTAGATGCTAAACGAAAATGCGATCTATTGTGCCGACTTATTCAGGCTGAACAATGGCAGCAAGTACTTATTTTTAGCCGAACTAAACAGGACGCTGATTTACTTGTAAAGCAGATGAGCCATCGCGGCGTAAAAGTGGCTGCATTCCACGCTGATTTATCACAATCAGTACGTGAGCAAGTACTTACTGACTTTAAGGTTGAGCAACTTACTGCGCTGGTCGCCACCGATGTAGCGGCACGTGGTATTGATATCAGTCAGCTCAATGTTGTGGTGAATATGGAGCTCCCCTTTAAGCTGGAAGATTATGTTCATCGTATTGGTCGTACAGGCCGTGCAGGGCAAACTGGGCATGCAATAACATTGTTGAGCGTTGATGATGAGCCTTTGCTGATCAAATTAGAGGCTTATTTAGATAAACGGCTACCGCAGCAATGGTACCCAGGGTTTGAGCCTGATTTAACCCAAATCGCCCCTGTAACCCGTAAAACTAAGAAAGGCTCATTGAAACAACAGGCAAGGCAAAAAGCACTCGCACAATCAAAGAAGCGTTAGGGCTAAATGAATACATGGTATAAGGAAGTATTATGTCAGTTAACCTGATCAAATCCTCTATTGCTACTGTGCAGAACGGCGTAGCAAGAGCTGATGGCAAGCTTCAGCTTACTGAAACTGAAGTGATTTTTGAGCCGTTTAACCAATTGTTCGGCCTAGGGCCTTACAAATTTAAGTGCTCAGAAATTGCTTCTGTGGGTAAATGTTTAGGCAAAGGCGGTGGCATTATTCCGCTCACGACCGAGGCTATTCGCATCACTTTATTCAACAAACAGGTATACGAGTTTATGATTGCACAACCGGACCTGTGGATAGATTTATTGGTGGGCAATGTTCATTAATCGTGCTGCTGTCAGGGGGGGCAAATATTAAAGCGAACCCACTAACGCCGTTTATTTTGGACTACGAAGCCTTTTTCAGGCATTGCGGATAGAACATGCCCTTGCCTCAATACCCTGCGTTTTGGTGAATAAAGAAAACTCGGCGTTATTTAAATTAATTACCCATCTCGTTTGTCTTTAAACTGCCATTTTTATGTCATCTAATTTACGCTGAATTGTCACACTCAGTGCTTATCTTGTGTCCGGAAACTAATCTTATAAAAGCAAGTTTATTCGTTGCCGATGACAACTTAGAGACATTTAAAGGACATATTATGAGCAAAGCGACTTTTGATCCCCGCCGTTTTAACCAAAGCAATAACACGCCTTTTGAGCAAGTGATGGAAAAACACTTATCTCGTCGTAACTTTGTGAAAAGAGGCCTAGGGATCAGCGCGATGACGGCATTTGCGGGTGTTGGATTAACCGCTTGTGGTTCTGACGATAATTCAGTGACCACGACGCCAACCACGCCAACTACTCCGACAACACCCACAGCGCCCACAACAAGTTCTGCCGTGTTAGGTTTTGACTCAATTGCGGGCTCAAAAATCGATGCAGTCGCTGTGCCAGCGGGTTATTCAGCTTATGTATTAGCGCCGTGGGGAACGCCACTAAATTCAAAAGCATCAGAGTGGAAATCAGACGGCAGTAACACAGGTGAAGATCAAGCTAACTCAGTGGGTATGCACCATGACGGCATGCATTTTTTCCCATTAAATGATGCTGGCGACGATGGCTTATTGTGTATTAACCATGAGTATATTGATGAAGATGCCCTGCATCCAACCGGCCCCACATTTGATACCAATGGAAATCGCACAGTAATTGATGAAATTCGTAAAGAAATCAATGCTCATGGCGTTTCTGTAGTGCGCATAAAATTAACTAACGGTATGTGGGAAGTGGTAGCAAACGATGCACATAATCGTCGCTTTACCGGCGCTAGTGTGATGGATGTTGCAGGACCTCTGGCGTACACCAGCTATTTAGAAACCCGCTATTCACCAGACGGCAGCCAAGCCCGTGGTACGTTAAATAACTGCGGTAATGGCAGCACGCCTTGGGGCACGTACTTAACCTGCGAAGAAAACTGGCCAGGTTACTTTGTTAATAAAGGCACATTAGCAGCAGATCAATCACGTATTGGTATTGCGACTAAAGGGACACGTTACGGTTGGGAGCATTTAGCCGGTGATGACGATGAGCGCTTAGATGAGTTTGCCCGTTTTGACATTACGCCTGTAGGGGCTAATGCGGGACAAGATTATCGTAATGAAGCCAACGGCCATGGTTATATTGTTGAAATTGATCCATATAATCCAAATTCTCGTGCCGTTAAACGCACTGCGCTAGGTCGTTTCCGCCACGAAGGATGTACCTTTGGTAAGTTAGCCGAAGGCCAACCTATTACGTTTTATTCTGGCCATGATTCGCGTTTTGAATACCTGTATAAGTTTGTATCTGACGCGGTATGGGACCCTGCAGATGCCAATAGTAGTAATCGCATTGCTATGGGTGATAAGTACATGAATGCGGGCACACTTTATGTAGCCAAGTTTAACGAAGATGGCGTCGGCGAATGGTTACCATTAACCCTAGATGCAATCACAACAGAAGGCAGCACTTTAGCCAGTACTTTTGATTCACAGGCCGCAATTATTTTAAATACCGCTGGCGCGGCCGATTTAGTGGGCGCAACACCCATGGATCGTCCTGAGTGGGCGGCGGTCGACCCATTCACAGGCAGTGTATATTTAACCTTAACTAATAACACCAAACGTAAGGACAGCACTAACCCTGCTAACCCTCGTTTAAATAACAGTTTTGGTCATGTTATTCGTTGGGATGAAGGCGATAGCGCAACAGAATTTAGCTGGGATATCTTTGTATTTGGCGCGCCAGCTGCGGGCGACGCAGACACTAACTTATCGGGTTTAGATGATTTAAATCAGTTCGCAAGTCCCGATGGCTTAGCATTCGATGCGCGCGGTATTTTATGGGTGCAAACCGATAATGGTGCTGATGAAGTGACGTCTTACACTAACGATCAAATGCTGGCGGTAGTGCCATCTACTCTGGTAGATACTAATGGTAAACAACAGGTGATAAGTTCAGAAACCCAAGCACAGTTGAAGCGTTTCTTTGTTGGACCGAATGACTGTGAAGTGACGGGTTTTGCCATTACGCCTGATTATAAAACGGCATTTGTGAATATTCAGCATCCAGGAAACTGGCCATATTCAGCAACTGCAACTGAAGCCACTCCCGCAGGGATGCAAATTCGTCCACGTGCGGCGACAGTGATGATCCGTAAAAATGATGGCGGTGAAATTGGCGTGTAATGCCAACGGCATCTATTTTGCGCCCAGTAAAAAAGCCCTCTTTAGGGCTTTTTTACTTTTAAGCAATCTTGCTTAACGCAAGTGGACGTTTTCTCTAACTCGCATTGGCAAGGGCATAACCGCCTTTAAGGTGGGCAACATTGGTAAATCCAAGGCGGTGCATAGCTTGTGCTGCTACCAATGAGCGACTGCCGCTACGACACACCAACACCCATTCGCTACGCTTGTCATGCTGATGTTGCTGCATAAACTGCACTAAGCGAGTTAATGGCACGTTTTCGCATGAGTCTAATGAATGTTGTAAGGCGTATTCGTGGGGCTCACGTATATCAATTAACTTTACTTTTGAGGTATTCAAAGCAACATCTAAGCTGGCCGCAGAATACTCAGTGATTGGGGTGACTTTATGACAACTGCCAGCAGGCAGCGCGCCGCAGAGGATCTCCGTGCCAATTTGATCATTTAATTGGCTGTCTATTTTCGCTTTGTGACTCACAAATTCATCTACGCTGATAGTGCCTTGAATAACCTGCTGCAATAGCGTGTTACGTAAACATTCTGCTGTAAGATGGGTGGCAAATTCATGTTGATAATCATGACTGGGACAAATCAGGCTTTGTGGCGCAAGCACGGCACTTAATAACTCGATACTGGCATACATGGCTTTAGCGGAACTACTTTCAAAGTTGGTTCTGCCTAAGGTGCCCATTAAAATCGTGTCGCCACAAAATGCAAACAAAGTGTTATTGGCTAAGGTTTGTGAGCCTGTAATAGGGTGACATAGTAGCAGACTGATACTGTCGGCGGTATGCCCTGGTGTCGGCACTTTAACCAGCCATTTGTCTGCTACGGTAATGTATTCAAACTGCTGGTTATTTTCTGTGAAGGTTAGCGAGGTTTGTGGCCAGCCTAAGGCGTCAGTGTGGCCCGTAATGCCTCGCTTTAGCGTTAACAACTCACGACCAGAAATATGATCAGCATGGCCATGGGTATCAATGAGCGCTACTAGAGTGAGTTGTTGGCATTGCAGTAGAGTATCTAATCGCTCTGTAAGTTCAGGTAGCGGGTCGATAATAAAAGCCTGTTTAGAGGGAGCATCGACATAAATCCAAGTACAACTTGCACCAGAGCGTAATTGCACTAAGCCATTTAAAGGTGTCTTGTCATTCATGTTAGCACTGTCTAAAACCATACAGCTTTGGGTTAATGCATTGGCTGCACTAGAAATGCGATCGCAAGCTTGGTTCACTTCATCCTGGGTCATGGCTGGACCAAATGATAATCTAATTGCAGATTCACTTTGCCAAGCTGGTAACCCCATAGCATCAAGCACAAAACTGCGAGTCACTTTAGATGAACAAGCCGAACCTGAGCTTACCCGTATGTTTGCGGCATCAAATAAATCCATGATTTCTTTGCTGCTGAAGCCTTTAATGGCGAAGTTTAATGTGGTTGGGACACTGTTGTCGAAACTGTGGTTAAACACGATTTGCGGGAAGGCTTGCTTGAGGGTGTCAGTGAATTGCTGGCGAAATGTATGCAAAGTTTTATGGTCGGCAAAGCAAGATTCTTCAGCAATCAGCTGTTCAAAAATAACATTAATCGCTGCCATACCTGGTAAGTTTTCAGTGCCTGAACGCAGGCCACTTTCTTGCCCCCCTCCAGCAATAACAGGTGTAAAAGGGGCATTTTCACGGATATAGACAAAGCCAATCCCTTTAGGTGCATACAGTTTATGGCCGCTAAACGGTGCGTAATCTATGCTAGTTTGGGCTAGATTTAAGGCAATTTTACCCAGAGCCTGCACGCAATCCACCATCCAAAAAATGTCAGGGTTAGCGTGACGAATCGTGTGCTCTAAGCGACTGATATCCTGATAAACACCGGTTTCATTATTCACCGCCATTGTGCATATCATTAATGATTTAGGGGCGTATTTGCTAATAAAGTCGTGATCTAAATTTCCCTGGCGATCCACTGGTATCGCGATGATTTTTGCATTAATACCTAAAATAGCATTCCAGTGTTTAAGTGATTCTGGCACGGCTTTATGTTCAGTTGCGCCGTATAGCAAATAAAAATCTTCACCCTGCTGCGAGCTTGATACTAAGCGAGTTCGAGCACTGACCAATGCCGACAAAATAGCGGTTTGTATCCCTTCTGTCGCACCACTGGTAAAGATAATTTTGCCATTAGCCGAACCAATAATTTGCTTGGCTTTAGCTCGGGTTTGTTCCATTAGATTTTTGGCGCGCAAACCTGTGATATGGCTTGAGCTCGGATTACCAAAAAGGTGCTCCATGGCAGACATTGCGGCATTTGCAGCCTGAGGTAATACAGGGGTTGTGGCGTTAGCATCGAGATATATTTGGCTTAAATTATTGTTATTATTCATTTATGTCAGCTCTATACTTTTTTGTTAAGAAATGAAATTAATATTTCTTTTTGTTATATGTAATTTCGTTTGAGTATATTAGCAGTTTGTTATTGGGTTACAAGCCTAAAATGTGTTTCAAATAATGTGCGCAATTCACCAACAGGCTGGGGCTATTTAATGGCGAAACAAAGGAGTGTGTTTTAGGAGGGATGAAGATTGAATAGCAATACCCGCACAGCAAAAATACATCATAACAGCGACTTCACAGATAAAGTCGCTGTCCATGAAAAAACCTAAATACGCACTTTTATAACGACCTTGCGCACTTTTTGTGGTGATGCACTGGTTCCTGGCATGTGCATGTCACCAGGAAAGAAAATCGCAAACATACCAGACTTTAATGGTATAAAGGCTGCGTCATCTTTGTTTGATTCGAAATCAAACTCAGCGTAATCGTGTTTGTCATAATAAGGTTTTGACGGAATTTGGTCTGCTAAAGGCAAATAACCAAATTCTTCTTCTCCACTGACAACATATTGCACATCTATGTATTGTTGGTGAACTTCAAACGGCTCAATTTCACGCGGTTTAGTTTCATAATCATTCACAATCACGAACAGGTTTTTACCCTCTAATTCATAGTTGCCAACCGGCTTACTGGTAAAATCTGTTTCAGATAAATGTGTTAATGCTACCGCCAAACGTGGATGCAGTTGAGTATATAGGTGACGATTTGCTAGAGTATCGACAATCATAAGAGTTCCGTTAAGTGAGCGAGCATTAATGGGGCTGTTTATGGCAATAATACCACTGTTTAAATATATCAAAAATGAGAGGATCGACATTTGTCAGCATTACGACTTATAGCAGGTGAAACAGCTTTTAAGCAGATAGAAACGCAAGGTCTTCAGCAAAGCATGTTTACTCAGCTATTAGCTGCCTCTGGTGGACCTAAGTGGATAGGTATTGCAGGATTAGATAAGTATATTTTTGGCGAGTTTTTTAAAGAACGTCAAGATCCATTATATATGCTGGGTGCATCATCTGGTGCCTGGCGATTAGCGTGTTTAGGCCAGCAAGACCCACTAGCGGCCTATGGCCGATTCGAACATTTTTATATCAACCAACGCTATGACAATGTACCAACCAGAGAGCAAGTGACGAGTCAGGTGCAAGCTGTGGTCGATGGTATTTTAGGTGAGCAAGCTGGGGCAGACATTATTGCTAACCCGTTATTTCGCCAACACATTATTGCTTGTCGTGCTCGCCATGTTAATCAAAGTAAATCAAAAGTCGGTTTAGCGATTGGTTTAGCGCTTGCTGCTGCCAGTAATAGTGTTAATCGTAAGAGTATTGCATGGCATTTTGAACGCATCATGTTGAGCCATAAAGATGCTGCCTCGCCATTTGGGCGCCTGAAAGATTTACCCACCAAACAAATGATGTTAACCAACGAAAATATTCGGCAAGCTATGATGGCAACAGGGTCTATCCCGTTGTTATTAGATCCAGTTAAAGACATTGATGGTTTACCTAAAGGTAAATATTACGACGGTGGTATTACCGATTATCATTTTGATTTACCGCTACCCAAAGAAAGTGGCTTAACCTTATATCCGCATTTCTATCCGCATATGAGCCCTGGTTGGTTTGATAAATCATTGGTGTGGCGTAAAGCGAAGCAAAATTACCATAATGCGCTGATATTGGCGCCATCGCGTGATTTTATTGCTTCATTACCCTTTGGCAAAATTCCTGACCGTGAAGACTTTAAAAAGCTGGACACTGAGGCACGTATTAATTACTGGCAAACTGTTGCTCAGCAAAGTGGTCAGTTGGCCGATGAACTAGCGAATATTGTGGCCAAAGGTTCGATTATGGACCATATAGAATCATGGTAGCGTTAGATGTTTGAGCCAGTTTAGTTGATCTAAATGTGCTGGTATCACTAATGAGGTTTCAGGCATTTTGTCGCGCATTAGCATTAATTAATGGAATAAATTTGTTGGTTTTTTAGTCGTTGACTACACTTATCATTGTTAACGTTTTCTGTGACGTTAGCTATTGATACGACTTCACCTAAGGTGTAGGAGGCGGTTATGCAATCACGTGAAATGGCGTTATTTATTCAAGATGCCGTGCTATTGCCAAATGGGCGGCTTGAGTTTCGAGTCGCTCTCGCCAGTGAGCTATCCTTAGTCGCGTCGGTGTTGAAAGGCGAATATGGCCTGGCAATGGCGGCGTTAAAATCTAACAGTAACTTGCCCTGTTATCGCAGTGTCACCGAATGCGAAATTATCGATTTTCATCAATTAGAAGATAACTCGTTAAGTATTGTGCTTGAGGGTAAACAACGTTTAAAGGTGTTGTCTGCAGCTAAACAGCGTAATGGTGTATGGATTGCGCGAACCCTACCTTGTGCTAATTGGCTTCATGAGCCCATCGCTGGTGAATTTGAAATTATCAGCGCAGCACTGGAGCAGTTTTATCAAGTTAATCCCGATTTATATGACCTTTATTCACATGTGCATCTAGAAGACGCAACTTGGGTCAGTCAGCGATGGCTGGAGGTATTGCCTATGTATAATCGAGATAAATTACGTTTGGTTGAGCAGCCTAATTGCCATAAAACCATGGATTTTGTCCTGCAACTGCTAAAGTCCCATGTTGATGTATAACCTGATAATATAAGCTTATCTTTTGCCTGTTATTTTGCTCTTATGTCATCAAACTCTGTCGACGCCTCCTCACCATTAGGCGCAATTGCTGCACAACCTTCTTACGTGGTATTACCGCGTATTAGTGCTTCCGGTCTTCGCTTTCATACTGTTTTGGATTTTCTGACGGCTAAATTTGATCAAATTCCGCCCGCGGTGTGGTTAGAGCGTATCGAGCAGGGAAAAGTGCATTGGCAGTGTGGTCAATTGATAACGGCAAACACCCCCTACGAAGAAACCAAGCGAGTGTATTATTTTCGTGAAGTGAGTGTTGAGAAAAAAGTGCCATTTACCGAAGATATTTTGTATCAGGACGAACATAAGATCATTGTGTATAAACCGCATTTTTTGCCAGTGACCCCAGGCGGAGATTACGTTAATGAGTGTTTAGTGCATCGATTGCGAATTCGTACAGGAATCGACACCATAGCGCCCGCCCATCGACTAGATAAAGATACCGCGGGCGTGATGTTAATGACGGTCAATCCTGACACTCGCCATGCTTACCACCAACTTTTTCTTGATGGAACAATCCGCAAAACCTATCAAGCGGTCGCTAAGCTAAATGACTCGTTGCCGACACCGGCATTACCGCAAACTTGGACGGTTAAAAATCGCTTAGAACGAGGCGTGCCAAGTTTTACCATGCAGATTGCTGATGGGGTCAGTAATAGCCACTCCGAAATTACATTGCTACAAATTAACCGTGGTTTAGGTTTGTTTGAACTTGAACCTGTAACAGGTAAAACCCATCAATTAAGAGTACACATGCAGAGTTTAGGGATGCCAATTTTGTATGACCGTTTTTACCCAGAATTACAACCTAAAGGGGATGATAATTATCAGCAACCGTTACAGCTGCTGGCGAAGCGATTACAGTTTATTGATCCTATTACCCAGCAAATAAATGATTGGCAAGTGAATGACTTAGTTATTTAAATTGGTGTGACAAAAGTAAACTACCTTAAAGCTTAGAAACTCGGTATATTAAGTTTAAGCAATAATTAAGGTGGTCATTCATGGGACGAATAATATATTACGTTGTGTTTATATTGGTATTTTCAATTTCACTAGCGGGGTTAAAGGGGCTCGATCATTTTATAGCAAAGCAAGTGATAGTGCGTGATGCTCAAATACTTACCGATAAATTTCAGCGACTTCTTCAAGACAGTGCTAAAAAATTAGATGAGTTACCCGACATTTCACTGGCTACTTTCGACTGTAATGACAATTTGGCTTCACAACTTAAGCGCACCGTGTTTGAAGCAAACTTTATTCGTTGGTTAGGTGTTACTAAAAACAATGTTATTTACTGCGAGTCAAATGAAATAATTAGAGAGATAGCAAGTGTAAAAACGCATCGAGTTAGCCAAAATTACAGTTTAGGAGTAGTCGAGCTTTCTAACAGTACTCACCATGAGTTAGTGTTAGTAAAACATGTGAATGACATGTTTTACACCGCCAGTATTATACCATTAGAGCCAAGTTACTTTGTTCCTGTTGATTGTGATAATTGCCTTGAATACAAAATGTCTTTCGACTCAGATCCGTTTTTGACATTTGGGTTCGATGAGTACGATGGGGTCAATTTTGTGTCTGAAGAGGTAACCTTGTCTTCCCCTTATTTTAATGCAAAGTTCGAGCTATCAGGTAGTTACGATTTTTATAAGCAATACAGTACTATATCCTGGTTTGTTATTATTTTGATAGCGTCAGCCTTTGCAGGCTGGGTGACCTATTTGTATTTTCGTTGGCAACAGCATTCCATTTCTGCATATCGACAAATACTTATTGGCGTTAAAAAAGAAGAGTTTATTCCTTATTATCAGCCAATTGTTGATTCAAGATCTAAAGAAGTTGTAGGCTGTGAAGTGTTAATGCGCTGGCAACGCGCAGATGGCTCCTTAATGCCTCCTAATCAATTTATCCCCTACGCTGAAGCTAATGGGTTAATTATTCCAATGACCAAAAGCTTATTGGTTCATTTAGTTAACGATATACAGCTTTTAGGTCAACACAAACCCGCGATGTTTTTTAGCGTAAACATTGTGCCTGAGCATTTAGAATCTGATGAGCTATTAACATTAGTTAAAAGCTATATTGATGATAAGGTATTTGGTCATCATCGCTTGTCGCTTGAAATTACCGAGAGAATGCCCATTAAAGACTTAGAAAAAGCACGTGTCATGTTAGATAAGTTTTATGCAATGGGTGTCGACCTTAAATTAGATGATGCAGGTACAGGCTATGGAGGTTTTAGTTATGTCCAGAAACTGGGTATGAGCACCTTGAAAATTGATAAAATGTTTGTCGATACCATTGGTCAAATAGACACATTTAACGCTAAAACTATTGATGCAATTATTTCATTTTCAGAAAAATCTGGGTTAACAACGATTGCTGAAGGTGTAGAGCATCAAAGTCAGGTTGATTATCTTGCACAGCAAGGCGTATACCTTATTCAAGGGTATGTTTATTCTAAGCCTTTACCAGCAGAGCAGTTTTTTAATTAACCGTTTATAAATGCTGATGTAAAAATGCCTTATCAAATTGACAAGGCATTTTTTTTAAGTATTTTTAAAGTGTTAAGTTTGGTTGTGTATCGAGTTTAATGCTGAATGCAGCAGATCATCATTCGATTGGCTGTCATGTTCAATGATAGGCTCATCAATCAAATCGAAATTATGATTTTTATGATGTTCCATGTCGTCATCTTGTAATGGATTGTCGAAATGATCGTGTATCGATGTGTCGAGCATATCGATATCAATATTACTGTTATTACTCGCATATGTACCTGGCAATGCATCAAATGTTGGTGATTCAATTGCAGGTACCATATCTTGATGGTTCAAACCAACCATTTGTAAATAGTGGTCAATCGGTGAGTCCGATAGCGGCACCGGAGATGTTTCAGTGGTATCCTCATTTTGATGATGGATGTCAGCGGGATCATTTGGTGCATCTTGATGAGCCATTATATTTGCTAATACATCGATATCATCAATGACAATCGTACTATCGTAATCGTGTGGTACATCATGCATATCTGACGCAGGCGCTGCTAATGGCGCAATAATGATCGGGGCTTGGTAAGGGTCTATATGAATAGTTAAGTTGTTCTGACTATTGTCAGCATAATCACCATTCGTGTCTGTGACGCGGTAGATAAGATTAGGCACTTGCCCGCTAAATTGATTGTTAGGGGTAAAGGTGTAGTCGCCGTTGGCTGAAATTGCGATAACCCCAACACCAGTAATGTTATGAGTTTGCCCAGCTTGAACCGTTACATAGTGATGCGTTACTGGGTCTTGAAATTGCACATCATGAAGCACTAAGTGAGCGCCATCATCAACATCCGTAGCACCCTGCAGTAAGTTGCCTGTAACGGGGCCGTTATTCTGCTGAGAATGTGGATTAAAACTGTGAATGATTGGACGATCACTGGTGCCTGTGACGACGACTTGAGCTTGCTGCTGCAATGTCTGCACATTGCTACCAGCTCCTTGTTGTAGCTCATACTTAATGTCAACTTTTAAGGCGATGCCGTTGGCCAAATGGTTGTAGCTATTGTGCGCCGGATCGACCTGTAATGTATGGCCATCGCTCGTTAGCATAAAGCCATCGGGTACCTGATTAGTGTAATGAACACCGTCGGTCGAAAATTGCATGTGGCTCACTGTGCCACTGCTCAGTCCACCGAGTAAATCGAGAGATTTACCCGCGCCACCTTCATTAACGCTCAAGCTTGGCGTGTCATCATGGCCATGAATTTGCACATTGATGGTGTGGCTAGCAGTGCCGTCCGGTGAGGTAAGGGTAAAGCTTTCGGTCACAACTTGCCCGGCAACCAAACCATTAGTGGTAGCGAGTGAATTGTCTAAGGTATAAGACCAATTGCCTTGCTGATCCATTGACAGATAACCATACTGCCCCGCTAACTGACTGATTGTGGCAAACTGATTTTCGCCACTGTCGACATCTGTCAGTGTTAACTGCCCCGTCAGACGACTCGTTGCACCATCTTCGAAGATATTGACGTTCGCTGATGCTTGTGACTGGCCATTGATCAGGGCAGCATCGTTCACCGCTGCGAGCGTGGTGCTAGCGCCAGTGTGTGTCATACCACCGTGGGCATCCTTAACGTCATAGCTAAAATAGACATCGCCGTTATAGTCTTTTTCTGGGGTAAAGGTGAAGGTGCCATTGCCATTGTTCAGTATCGAACCATGGTCGACATGGAGGTTTTCAATGGATAATTTGCCAATATCGTTGTCATCAACATCGCTAGTATTAGCCAGTAGCTGTGCTGGGGTTAGGACAATTTTGCTATCTTCTAAGCCATTCGCCAAACGCACTTCAGCTGATGCAATTGGAGCATCGTTGGTGCCATGAACGGTCACTGTGATATCTTTTTTAGCACTGCCATCAATAGATTCAACGGTAAAGGTTTGCTGGAAGCTTTCCCCTGCGCCTAAATGTTGGACTTTATCATTCTCAATATTGTATGACCAATGACCTTGTGCGTTGATATTGAACCGACCACCTTCGGCGGTGGTGATGGTTTGTGCAATAAAACCGGCTTGGTCATGATCGGGGTCAATTACGTGTAACGTGCCACCACTGCTGAGCTGATGGGTGGTATTGCCAAAGGAAGTGTGATCTTCATAAACATGATTATTGAGGCTGGAGTATGGTGTCACTTCAATTTTTGCTTGGTTATCTTCGCCGGTCACTTTCACCATAATGGTGAGCTTTTGACCATCACTGGTTTCGACTTCGTAGGGAAGTTCCATGGACTCGCCAGCATGCAGGCTACCAATGAGATCGTCCGCATGACGATTGGTACCAGCATCTAATCTGAATTGATAAGTGCCATTAGGCCAAACATCAAGGTGACCAGGCTCAAAACCTTGACCTAAATACTTCCCGCTAAAAACAAACTGAGTGTTATCACCACTATCAGGGTCAATTAGCTGAAGCTGGCCTCTATAGGATTTAAATTCACTATCCAGCGCTTGTGTTTCTGTAAGCTGAATGACATTAGAAACCAGTGTGGCTTTATCATCTGTCCCGGCAATCGTAAGCGTGGCGGTTTGTTGCGTACTTCCACCATGGCCATCTTCTACTTGATAAGTGATAGCGATTTGTTGCGACTGACCACTTGCCAAATGGTTAAATGCGGGATCAGTGGCATCAACAATCAACGTATGCCCATCAGCAGCTAATGTGATGCCTGCGGGGATTTTCCCTGCCTGAGGTTGACCATCGATGGCATATTCAAGGTGGCTGACGCTTAAAGCATCGCCCTCTTTATCTGTGGCGCCTACTAGCAGATTGAGGGTGTGATGATTATCGGCCCCCTCACTGACGCTGTCTGTTAAAGGCGTCACATCAGGGTTGTCGTTAACCGCAGCTAAGTTGGTGGTTGCGCCGGTGTGGGTCACACCACCGTGGGCATCTTTCACATCGTAAGTAAAGTGCACCTCGCCGTTGTAGTCTTTATCTGGCGTGAAGTTATAGGTGCCGTCTTTGTTGTCGGTGATCGTGCCGTGGTCTGCACTGAGGTTATGTACACTGAGCTGTGCTGTTTCACCATGATCAACATCTGAAGCATTGGCCAGTAGCTGCGCTTCAGTCAATGTGACTGCGGTATCCTCGGTGCCCGGCGCTAAAGTCACACTCGATGAAACCACTGGCCCATCATTACGCCCTGTCAGCGAGATTTGGAAGGTTTCTATCGCGGTATTCCCAGCTTTGTCTGTGACCGTAAACGTGAAGGTTTCTTGCTGGTGCTCATTGAGGTTTAGTGCTTGCGCTCGTGCATCAGGCGTATAGGTGTAGGAGCCATTAGCATGGATCACAAACTTGCCATAGCTGCCCAGTTGTTCGCCGAGCCCGCCAGTCACTTGAACACCGGCTTCGTCATCAGCAATCAAGTTGCCATGAATGCTGGGCTGATTTTCGTTCATGCTGGCGTTGTTATTGTGCACGCTGGCCACGCTATCTTTGATGATCGTGTCAGTCGAGGTTGCGGTTGTACCGTCGTGACTTGTCGCATGCGCCGTCACAGTCAGCGTTCCGTCTTTTAAGGAGGAAAGATCTGCGGTTGTTTGATAGCTGCCGTCTGCAGCAACGTTGATATTGCCCTTGTCTACGGTGACCGTCGTTGTGCCATCGGTGATTTCAATGCGATCCAGTGTGGAAGCCACGCTCGGATCAAGCGCCCCTGATATAGTAGCCGTCCCAGATTCGCTGGCATTCAAAACATTGTCCGCCGTATCCGCGATATCAACATTCACGATCGGTGTATCTGCCACAGCCGCTAGGCTCATTGATGCAGAGGCAGCGACTGTCGCGCCCTGCGGGTCTTGCACGTCGTAGGTAAAATGGACAGCCCCATTATAATCAGCATCCGGCATGAAGGTGTAAGTACCGTCTTTGTTGTCGGTGATCGTGCCGTGGTCTGCACTGAGGTTATGTACATTGAGCTGTGCTGTTTCACCATGATCAACATCTGATGCATTGGCCAGTAGCTGCGCTTCAGTCAAGGTGACTGCGGTATCCTCGGTGCCCGCCGCTAAAGTCACGTTTGATGAAACGACAGGAGCATCATTTGTGCCTACAATATCTACAGTGATGGTATGAGCGGTACCGTCTTTAGAATGCACAGTGAAGGTTTCTTGGATGGTCTGATGTTCAGCCAATGCCTGTATCTTTAAGCTCGTATTATCAGCAATAAACGTCCATGTACCGTTCGCATGCACGACAAACTGCCCGAGACCATGGTCACCTGCGACCGGTGTGCCACGCTCATGAAGTCCTGCCTGATGATTAGACTGACCAGTCACTGTAAACATACCCTCACCAGAATCCACATCTGCGACGCGAAGCTGCCCACTGACAATCAAATTATTGGAACCATGAGAACCGCTATCTTCAGTCGCAGTCCCTGTATCAACCCCAGAAATACGAGCGACGTCATTGGTGCCGGTCATCGTGATCGTCAGCTTCTGGGTATCGGTCGCGCCGGCCGAGTCGGTGACCGTGACAGGGATAGTCACGGTTTGTGTCTGACCATCAGGCAGTGACTGATAGGCTGCATTGGACGGATCAAAGCTATAGGAACCGTCGGCATTGAGGGTTAAACCAGCCACCGGCGAGGCCACGCTATAGGTCAGACTGTCACCTGTATCGGGATCCGTCGCGCTTAGCTGACCTGTCGCCTGTTGTCCGTCTTCATCGACACTCACAGAAGCAATCGGGTTTAAGGTCGGTGCGTCATTGGTGTTGTTCACGACGAGATCAAAGGCCGTGCTGACGGTCGCGCCATGTGCGTCAGTCGCAGTGACCGTCACTTGTGTGGTGCCGACATCCGAGTTCGTCGGTGTGCCGGTAAAAGTGCCGGTTGTGGGATCGAAGCTTAACCAGCCAGGCAATGAGCCTGCACTCAGTGTGAGTGAGTCTTTCGCGTCGATATCATCAAACGTGCCCGCAGGAACGGAGAAGGCAAATGCCCCATCTTCTGTCGCTGTTTGACCTGAAATCACCGAGGCGACTATGGGCACATCATTGGTGCCATGAACGGTCACTGTGATATCTTTTTTAGCACTGCCATCAATAGATTCAACGGTAAAGGTTTGCTGGAAGCTTTCCCCAGCGCCTAAATGTTGGACTTTATCATTATCAATGTTGTATGACCAATGGCCCTGTACGTTGATATTGAACCGCCCACCTTCGGTGGTGGTGATGGTTTGTGCGATAAAACCGGCTTGATCATGATCGGGGTCAATTACCTGTAACGTGCCACCACTGCTGAGCTGATGGGTGGTATTGCCAAAGGAAGTGTGATCTTCATAAACATGATTATTGAGGGTCGAGTAGGGCGTCACTTCAATTTTTGCTTGGTTATCTTCACCGGTCACTTTCACCATAATGGTGAGCTTTTGACCATCACTGGTTTCGACTTCGTAGGGGAACTCCTTCGACTCGCCAGCATGTAGGCTACCAATGAGCTCATCCGCATGACGATTAGTACCAGCATCTAATCTGAATTGATAAGTGCCATTAGGCCAAACATCAAGGTGACCAGGCTCAAAACCTTGACCTAAATACTTCCCGCTAAAAACAAACTGAGTGTTATCACCACTATCAGGGTCAATTAGCTGAAGCAGGCCTCTATAGGATTTAAATTCACTATCCAGCGCTTGTGTTTCTGTAAGCTGAATGACATTAGAAACCAGTGTGGCTTTATCATCTGTCCCGGCAATCGTAAGCGTGGCGGTTTGTTGCGTACTTCCACCATGGCCATCTTCTACTTGATAAGTGATAGCGATTTGTTGCGACTGACCATTTGCCAAATGGTTAAATGCGGGATTGGTGGCATCAACAATTAATGTATGACCATCAGTATCTAATGTGATGCCTGCGGGGATTTTCCCTGCCTGAGGTTGACCATCGATGGCATATTCAAGGTGGCTGACGCTTAAAGCATCGCCCTCTTTATCTGTGGCGCCTACTAGCAGATTGAGGGTGTGATGATTATCGGCCCCCTCACTGACGCTGTCTGTTAAAGGTGTCACATCAGGGTTGTCGTTAACCGCAGCTAAGTTGGTGGTTGCGCCGGTGTGTGTCACACCACCGTGGGCATCTTTGACGTCATAGCTAAAATGGACATCGCCGTTATAGTCTTTTTCCGGGGTAAAGGTAAAGGTGCCATCGGTATTTAAGGCAATAGCACCGTGGTCAGCCTGTAGGTTTTCAATGGATAATTTGCCAATATCGTTGTCGTCAACATCGCTACAATTGGCCAGTAGCTGTGCAGGGGTGAGGACTATTTGGTTATCTTCTAAGCCATTCGATAAACGTACTTCAGCTGATGCAACTGGCGTATCATTGGTGCCGTGAACGGTCACTGTGATATCTTTTTTAGCACTGCCATCAATAGATTCAACGGTAAAGGTTTGCTGGAAGCTTTCCCCTGCGCCTAAATGTTGGACTTTATCATTGTCAATGTTGTATGACCAATGGCCCTGTACGTTGATATTGAACCGCCCACCTTCGGCGGTGGTGATGGTTTGTGCAATAAAAGCGGCTTGGTCGTGATCCGGGTCAATGACCTGTAACGTGCCACCACTGCTGAGCTGATTGGTGGTATTGCCGAAGGAAGTGTGATCTTCGTAAACATGATTATTGAGGCTGGAGTAGGGCGTCACTTCAATTTTTGCTTGGTTATCTTCACCGGTCACTTTCACCATAATGGTGAGCTTTTGACCATCACTGGTTTCGACTTCGTAGGGGAACTCCTTCGACTCGCCAGCATGTAGGCTACCAATGAGCTCATCCGCATGACGATTAGTACCAGCATCTAATTTGAATTGATAAGTGCCATTAGGCCAAACATCAAGGTAACCAGGCTCAAAACCTTGACCTAAATACTTCCCGCTAAATACAAACTGAGTGTTATCACCACTATCAGGGTCAATTAGCTGAAGCTGGCCTCTATAGGATTTAAATTCACTATCCAGCGCTTGTGTTTCAGTGAGCTGAATGACATTAGAAACCAGTGTGGCTTTATCATCTGTCCCGGCAATCGTAAGCGTGGCGGTTTGTTGCGTACTTCCACCATGGCCATCTTCTACTTGATAAGTGATAGCGATTTGTTGCGACTGACCATTGGCCAAATGGTTAAATGCGGGATTGGTGGCATCAACAATTAATGTATGACCATCAGTATCTAAGGTAATGCCCGTTGGAAGTTGGCTCGACTGAGGTTGACCATCGATGGCATATTCAAGGTGGCTGATGGTTAAAGCGTCGCCCTCTTTATCTGTGGCACCTAATAGCAGATTGAGGGTGTGATGATTATCGGCCCCCTCACTGACACTGTCGGTTAAAGGCGTCACATCAGGGTTATCGTTAACCGCAGCTAAGTTGGTGGTTGCACCTGTATGTGTAATACCACCGTGGGCATCTTTAACGTCATAGCTGAAGTGTACATCGCCGTTGTAGTCTTTTTCTGGGGTAAAGGTGAAGGTGCCATCGCCATTAATTAATATCGAACCATGGTCGGCGTGTAGGTTTTCAATGGTTAGCAGTCCGGCATCATTTTTATCGACATCGACGGTATTCGCTAACAATTGCGCTGTCGTCAGAGTTTGGCGTGTATCTTCGCTACCATTTGCAAGCATAACCTCAGATGAACAATAAGGACGGTTGTTACTGCCGTGAATGGTGATGACAATATCGTGTGTTGTACCATCTTTTGAATGGACTGTAATCGTATCGGTTAGGCTTTGGCCTTCACCGAGTTGGTCAATAGCGGTGCCAAGCGTTGTGGGTCTAGCACCTATACCGGCGCGATGCCCAGCATCGGCATGGTAATGCCAGGTGCCATCGGTGAGTAAGATTAGATCGCCATAGGTGCCGTGATAGTCATAACCATTGCTGCCTTGGCGTTCAAATCCTGACTCGCCTACATCGGGGTCTGTGATGGTTAGCTTGCCATCAGCATAGAGTGTTGTATTGCCAAGTGTGGCTATGCCTGGTTGGGCATAGTCGGGTGACATGTCGACACCCGCGCTGTTTTCGTTTATTGAACCCGTATCAACGCCAGCGATTTGGGCTTTATCGTCGGTGCCATTGATGGTCACGGTCACCTTCTGTTCGGTGCCATCGAGGCTATGAACCATCACGGTATCCGTGAGTGACTCACCGGATTTAAGCCCCTGGATCACGGCTTGTGAGTTATCAGCCGTGTAAGTCCAATGACCGTTTGAGTCAATCGACAGTGTGCCAAATTGGCCTTGAAGACTGGTGGCAACAAACTGGTTTTGTCCGCTGTCGGGATCGGTGACGGTGAGCGCGCCATCGACGCGCAGTTGTCCCTGGTAGAGGTCTTTGTCTTCGGTCACTGAAGCCGTAGCTGTACCGCCAATGACGGCTTTATCGTCGGTGCCGTTAATGGTCACAGTCACCTTCTGTTCGGTGCCATCGACGCTATGAACCATCACGGTATCCGTGAGTGATTCACCCGTTTTTAAGCCTTGAATGGCGGTTTGAGAGTTATCGGCGGTGTAGGTCCAGTGACCTAATTCATTGATTGATAGAGTACCAAACTGACCTTGTAATGAGGTGGCTTGGAATTGATTTTGACCGTTATCCACATCAGTAACAGTGAGTGCGCCGTCGACTCGAAGCTGTCCTGAATGAACATCTTTATCTTCAGTTAAGCTGGCCGTTGAATTGCCTGCAATCACCGCTTTATCGTCAGTACCGTTAATGGTGACAGTGACTTTTTGCTCAGTGCCATCAACCGAGTGAACCATCACGGTATCTGTGAGTGACTCACCGGTTTTCAAGCCTTGAACAGCGCTTTGAGCATTATCGGCGGTGTAAGTCCAATGACCGTTTGTGTCAATCGACAGTGTGCCAAATTGGCCTTGAAGACTGGTGGCAACAAACTGGTTTTGTCCGCTGTCAGGATCTGTGACGGTGAGCGCGCCATCGACACGCAATTGGCCTTGGTAGAGGTCTTTATCTTCGCTAACTGAAGCGGTTGAGGTGCCTGCAATCACGGCTTTATCGTCAGTACCGTTAATGGTGACAGTGACTTTTTGCTCTGTGCCATCGACGCTGTGGACCAATAAAGTATCGGTGAGTGACTCACCCGATTTCAGCCCTTGAATAGCCGCTTGGGCATTGTCGGCGGTATAAGTCCAATGACCGTGTTCATCTATCGACAGTCTGCCGAATTGGCCTTGCAAACTTTCAGCGTTGAACTGGGCTTGACCGTTGTCAGCATCAGTCACAGTGAGTGCGCCGTCGACTCGAAGCTGTCCTGAATGAACATCTTTATCTTCAGTTAAGCTGGCCGTTGAATTGCCTGCAATCACCGCTTTATCGTCAGTACCGTTAATGGTGACAGTGACTTTTTGCTCAGTGCCATCAACCGAGTGAACCATCACGGTATCTGTGAGTGACTCACCGGTTTTCAAGCCTTGAACAGCGCTTTGAGCATTATCGGCGGTGTAAGTCCAATGACCGTTTGTGTCAATCGACAGTGTGCCAAATTGGCCTTGAAGACTGGTGGCAACAAACTGGTTTTGTCCGCTGTCAGGATCTGTGACGGTGAGCGCGCCATCGACACGCAATTGGCCTTGGTAGAGGTCTTTATCTTCGCTAACTGAAGCGGTTGAGGTGCCTGCAATCACGGCTTTATCATCCGTACCATTAATGGTGACAGTGACTTTTTGCTCGGTGCCATCAACCGAGTGAACCAGCACGGTATCCGTGAGTGCCTCACCGGATTTAAGCCCCTGGATCACGGCTTGTGAGTTATCAGCCGTGTAAGTCCAGTGACCATTTGAGTCAATCGACAAGGTACCAAATTGGCCTTGTAGTACAGAGGCTTGAAAATGATTTTGCCCTGCATCGGGATCAAGTAAGTTAAGTTGCCCATCGATATGTAGCTGTCCTGAATCGACATCTTTATCTTCTGTTAACGATGCACTCGATACGCCGTTGATTTTGGCTATTTCATCGGTACCGTGAATTTCAATTTTGACGATTTGATTTACAGGTAATCCACTACTGTCTGTGGCGGTAACACTAAATGTTTCAGTAACTACTTGACCATTATGTAGCCCAAGGGTACTTGCTGAACTGTTGTCTAATTGATACTGCCAGGCACCGGTAGTGGGATCAATAATGAGGTGCCCATATTGGCCTAAAGCCTTTGTTACCGCCCAAGTTAAGGTGTCTGCATGGTCTGGATCTGTGGCAATTAATTGACCGCTAACAGTATCAACAGTTCCCATTTCGTTAAGACTTGCATGGTGCAGCCCTGAAATAGTGGGGAGATCATTGGTACCTTCCACTTCAATACTGATAAGTGTGTTGACTGAATGCCCTTGGCTATCAGTGGCTTTAATAACAAACTGTTCGGTTTGATGCTCGCCAGAAGATAGGGCATCTGTTTGAGGTGAATTGTTATCTAAAACGTAATGCCACTGACCTGTTTGCGAATCTAAAATGAGGCTACCAAACTGTCCCTGTAAGTTAGAAGTTGACCAAGTAACTGCATCACTGCCATTACCATGGGCGGTAAGTTGACCATTAACTGTATCAACTGGGCTATTTTCTTTAACATGTTGATTTTGTTCTTGACTCTGTATCTCTAATGGCTTTTCATTCGTG
>NZ_JAPJEE010000010.1:0-70419 GCF_030731885.1 Shewanella sp. ULN5 | reverse complement strand
CCAGTGCCAGTGCCAGTGCCAGTGCCAGTGCCAGTGCCAGTGCCAGTGCCAGTGCCAGTGCCAGTGCCAGTGCCAGTGCCAGTTTGTAATGTATTAGGTTGTGGCGCTCCAACATAAGGCTCTGGGGGCGTTATTAACTGGTGCGATATGACAAAAGCTGGAGGTTGAATAATGTTGCTGGTAATGTTTAAGGCTTGAGCTAGTGTGGGCAGTGTTGGTGATGGCTGGTTAGTGGCAGTATGCAGATAGTTATGTTCAATGCCCGTTGTTTCGGTGGAGCCTGTTTCCACAACCATTTTTGATTGTTGTGGTGCTTCTATAGGCTGGATTGCGATATCTCCTGCAGAAGGAGCGGGTGTCTTTAGCTGTACTTGTGTGTCGTTAGATGAATTTACCAGAAAATCAGCCGTTTCCGTTTTGACATTATTACTGCTTTCCGCTGTGCTTTCCCTTTCATCTTGAGAAAGAACATCTGAAGCGGCGATATTTTGTCCCCATGATTTATCCGCTACTAAATCTTGATTGGTTCCTTGTATTACCGCCGCATCCCTTAGTTCTTTCGCTTTTAATCTCTCAACATCCTTGTCGATTTTCTTAGCCGCGGTTATTGATTGTTGTTTTAGTTTTTGTTCTAACTCGCTCGCTGAGGTCGTTGGTGGCGTAGATGGTTTTTTTTTAGTCATGACTTCACTCCTTAACGCTCACCAAATGCATCTGTAATATTAGTAAATACGGGTTTCCACATATATTGGAATACCGTTTTATCACCAGTAACAATATTGGCTTCGCCTGTCATACCGGGTAGTAAATCAAGTTTTCCAGGAGTATTACCAAAGTAGGGTTTTTCAATGGCAATTTGTACTTTGTAGAACACGCCACCTTTCTCATCAGCATCTGTACTGGGTGAGATGCGTTTTACAATGCCATCAATTGCACCATATCGACTGTAATCAAAGGCGTCGATTTTAATTCGGGCTTTTTGTCCAACAGTAACAAACCCTATATCCCGAGGAGACAGTTTTGCTTCAAGTAATGCAGTCGGCGTGGTGGGAACAATCACTGCAACAGTGCCACCAGGCTGGATCACGCTACCAGATGAGGTATTAGGTATTGATTGAATGATGCCATCGACAGGCGAGGTGACGGTTGTTTGCTGCACTTGCGAGTCCGTTGATTTAAGGCGAGCTATGACGCCGAGTAATTCAGCTTGTGTATCAGTACGTTTTTCACCGACTTCTTTTAGTAAGGTTGCTTGTTTTTGATTTAACTGACTTTGTAAATTTTCCACATTTCGAGCCAGAACTTGTTCTTTACCTTCCATGCTTTTCAGCTCGCGCAAATACGAATCAAGCTTTTGTTGTGACTCTAGCATGGTGAGTTTTGACACCGCTTGCTCCTCTTTTACTGAACGCATCATATTGAGGGTTTTTTCTGCGGATAGAATTTGATCTTTTAATGGCGGCATTTCTTGCTTTAGCCCCTCTAATTCAGCTTCTGATTTAGCAATTTCAGACAAGGATAATGAGATAATAGCCTGTTTTTCATCATTCATTCTTTGTAATGTTTTAACGTGTTGTTGAGCTAATTCGGGATGAGTTTGGCTATATTGATCAAAGTTAGGTTCTCTTTCATCCATAAATGCATTATAACGCTCAATTCTGAGCTCAAGGTTTGCCTGTTTACTGACAAGCTCTTCGGCAGCGGCTTGGCTATCAATTGCGATAAAGTTGGCTATCACATCGCCTTTTTTTACCACATCACCCTCAGCCACTATAATACTGGCTAACGTGCCGCCGCTTTGACTTTGTATAACCTGCCTATGCCCTAGCGGGACAACTTGTCCTTTGGCTTTGGCAATTTCTTCAATATTGGTAAAAATTGACCAAATTAACATGACAAAAATGGCACCCGTGATAAAAAAGGTGATCCGCTTAATGATGCGTTTTTCAGCAGGGGCTTCAACGGCTTCAGTAAACTCGTGTTCAGGCCAAGAACGATGAGTAAGTTGGCGATCATTCATTATTGTGTCTCCAATGTTGAAGCTGAATCTTTACTGATTTCTGGGTTATTACTTGGAATGGGACCAGCATAAACCACACTTCCTTTATCTAAAATGACCACTTTATCTGCATATTGGATCAATTCCTGATCATGGGTTGTGAACAAAATGGTGGTGCTCCCTTTCAATTTGGTCAGCGTGTTGATGAAGGCTGTTTTAGCGTGAGGGTTACGGTTGGCGATAGGTTCGTCCATTACTAATAGCGGCGACTGTTTAAGTAGTGCACGCGCAAGACTGATATAACCCCCCTCTACCGCCGAGAACATACTGGTGCCGCGGCTAAATAAATTGGCATTTAGATCATTATCTAACGCTGATAATAAGGCTTCTCCACCCGCATCAATTAATGCCTGTTTAAGTTGTTCATCACTAGCATCAGGTTTGGCTAGGCGTAAATTGTACGCCAATGAACCGGGTAAAAACTCACTGTTTGTGGGACTAAATGCTGCCCATTGACGGAATATTTCAGGGTCAAATTGCTTGAGGTTTTTATTATTAATAGTCACGTAGCCCGCTTGAGCATCAATAACGCCAATAGCGGATAATAATAAGGTGGTTTTTCCACATCCGTTGGGGCCAATAATGGCAACCGTTTCGCCCGATTCTATATCAAATGTAATCCCTGAAAGTGCCGGCTCAGTCTCTGCACTATAGCGTAAGGTGAGATGTTTGAGTGACAATGACGGTGCTTTTTCTAAATTTGGCGAATCTAATCTGAGTTCATTAAATTCGGTGGTGACCTCCATAAAACGGTCAAATTGTTGTACCGTGCTTTTTATCATGTCCAGTTTTTGTTTGGATGCAAAAGCTAATTGCGCAGGACCCGTAATACGCCAAATTAACATGGTGCAGGCTATAAGCGCACCGGAAGAAATACTTTGATTAAGCACTAAGAAGATACCGGTGAACACGGTAATCAAAGCAGTGAAAAGCCCCATCGCATGGGCTACTGCTGCATTTAGTCCATTGCGTTTGGCATACAAAAAGTTTTGTCGACAGTTTTCGTTTGCTCGCCTTAAAAACTGGGTATGCCAGCCATCGGTTTCGCCTGAAGCTTTAAGTTGTAACAGGTTTTTTGCAAGTTCATTTAGACTATTCTGGTATTCATTGCTGATGGTCGGTGTCGCTGCCTGAGTAAATTTATTCATCGCTTTCATGATTAAATAAAACAAAATCAGCATTCCAATAGGGACTAGCACTAACGAGCCCGCCAAGAGAAGAATCGCAACAAAAGCAATTATTGTAAAAGGAAGATCAATTAATCCAGCACCGCCTGGTCCTGCAATTACACTGCGAACCTTCTCTGCGTTACGTATTCTGGCTAAATGACTGGATAGACCAACCCGAGAAAGGACCATTAATGGCATACTCAATAATCGATTAAACGTCATACCTGACAAGTCACGAGCAAATCGGTTACTGCTAGTCGCGACAATATTGGCTCTTATAAGCCGGCTAGATACTAGAATAATCAAAGCCATCAAGGCTCCTAGGGCTATAGTGGGTAAAATCTCGGGGGTCTGCCCACCAATAACCCTGTCATAAACGGCCATAGTAAATAGCGGAATTGCCAATCCTGTTAAGCTAGAAAGTAAGCTTAACCAAAATACAGGCTGATACCATTTGGTTTGTTTTTTTAAATGTGCCGCAAATGCACTGACTTTATTACTGACAGATGGCAAGCTTTCAATGATAAAAACACGGCCATCATGAGGCAAAGCAGGCAGCATTTGCCATTGATTCTGAACATCTAAATATTGAAATTGATGATTGCTACGTCGTGCAATTATTGGTTCTCCCTGTTCTGGCAGCAGCAAAAATGGATGGATTGTATTAATCAGCTGATGTTTATCTATGGCTTGCACCATTAAACCTACATGGTGCTTTTTAAGTAATATATAAGTTTCTAAATAGGTAATCTGATTTTTTATATCACTTTTTTCGATGTTTTTTGCTTGTCCATTCAATCCTAATTGAATAAATAGTCTGATTAACAGTGATTTGGGACACAAGGTTTGTTCTGGTGTTGTCATTAGTTTGCCCCCGGTTTGTTCACTAGGGTTGCGTGCCCATGTTGAGATATATCAATACAAAAATCACTCAATTGTGCAATTTCATCAAAATAGGAAGCGATAATAATTGTCATTTCACCTCGATATTGCAGTAAAAGTGCTAGCAAACGGTTCTGTGAGTCAGCATCCAGTGACACCATGGGTTCATCAAGTAATAAAATAGAAGGTGATTGGGATAACGCTCTGACTAAGGAGATCAGTTTGATGGCTCCTTTGTTAAGCATTTGACTATTATTGTTGGCTACTAATGTTTGGTACCCGGCCGGTAGCTGGGCGATGGTTGCTGACAAACCTAACTTATCGGCTAATTCCATCGCATAGGCTTCTCGTTCATGGCGAAATAGGGTCATGTTTTCCAAAATAGAACCCGATAATAATGTTGCCCAGGGGGGAACATAACTAATGGATTGTCGAAACTCAAAACCAACATGATCGTTTAGCGCAATACCAGCTATGGTAATTTGGCCCTGATTAACTTGATGAAACGCGCCAATACTACTGAGCATTAAGCTGGCATGAGTCAGTGGGTTTGAGGTCACGTTAACTATACTGCCGGAAGGGATTTCAATATTGATATCGCTGAGTTTTGCTCCAGTCTGTTTTGCGCTGACATGCTCAAAGCGAATTGGGCCTATAGGCAGTTTTTGCTGGTACATCTGGCTTGCATTAAATGACTCTTGAGGTGCGTCAATCAATGCATTGACCTCTAACATTGCATGTTGAGCATTAATTATTTTAGCCCTTAAACTCCCAATCGCGCTAAGTGGTGCAACGGCGCGACCTGCTAAAATTGAGCAAGCGGCAAGTCCACCTGTGGTGAGATTACCATTAAGCACTTCTAAACATCCTATAAGGACTAGCGCCAAAGTGGTGAGCTGCGCAGCTCCTTGAATCACCTCTTGAAGTTTAGAAGATAGCCAATCAATCTCGTTTTGTTGAGCTAAACGTTGATGGTTAACTTTTTTATAGGCATAAGTTACACGTGACTCTAGCGCCATCGATTTTGCGGTTGTTAAGCCAGACAGCACCAACATAAGTAACTGAGTACGCTCATTCTCACTGATATTTAATTTACTAGTTGTATTTGAGAGCTTTTGGCCAATTTGCCACACTCTTACCCCAGCAATTAACCATACTAAAATGGGGATAAAAACCAAAGGGCCGCCAATGTAAGCCACTAAACCTAAAAATATCATCACAAATGGCAAGTCCATCATAGCAACAGCCGCTTGACCCGAATACACCTCGCGCATTTCTCCGACGCCTTTTAATCCTTGCGCTATTGCGCCAGAGCCCAAAGATTCCATATGGTGATAATCGGCTTTCATTAGGCTGTCGACCAGCTTAGAAATCGTGGTTAATTCGTAATTGGCGGCAGAACTTGCCAATAACCAACTACGAGCATAACGCAGCAGCAGTTCAAGTAAAATTGCTATACCAACACCGACCACTAAAACTACCGCAGTACCATAGGCTTCATTGGGCAATATGCGGTCATAAATTTGCAACATGGTAAAGGGAAGTGCTAGAGAAAGGATATTGATAAATACCGAAGATAAAAGCAGCTCAGATGATAATTTGTTTTGTGTCAATAAACTGAAGTTTTGAAACATTGTTTAACCACCTTCACATCCGATTTTAGATGAAATTCTAGATTTATTTTTTATAGTTAAGAATCAAACTATCATTGTTAACATTAAAAATACAATGCAATTTATATTGCTGATTTATCTTCATAAAATGTTAAATGTTGATAAATTTTAGCAATGAATAATCAAACTTGCACATTTTGACTATGTTTATTGGTGGGTAAAGTCGTCATCAGCTTTATGTTTACGTACGTCCAAATGACGATTTAAGTGCAATTTAATTTTCAATTTCAGCACATCATTATAAGGGACAGTATATAAAAGCAGAATTTTTGGCTGCTGGCAGCGGATGGGATCAGCTAAGGTAAGCCAGTGTGATGGGGGTTATATTTGATTCAAAGACTTTACCGTTAATATTAGTGCGCTTAGGGTGCACAATATTAGGGTGGCTTTACGGGTTTTGTCCTTATCTACTTTACCGACAATGCGTCCGGCAATCATATATCCTGCTAATACTGATGGTAGTAGCATTAAAGAAAGCCAAATGTGCTTCACTTCAACTAAGCCTACAATGGCTAAAATTGCTAAAGCAATCATAGAGCTAAAGATAAAAAAGGCTGATAGTGCTGCCCTAAATTGGCTAGCGTCTTTTCCAGCTAATAAAATGGCCATTGGCGGCCCACCTATAGCGGCAATATTGCCAAAAATACCTGAAACAATACCCGCAATAAATAAGGTTATCCGATTCACTGGTGCGGATAATTTAAAAATACTCAGTAACACTGCGGTAAATACAATGCCAGCAATAGCAAGACCTAATATGGGTTGAGGGGCAAGCAATAATAAGCTTGCGCCTAAAAAACCGCCTGGAATTCTTCCTAGTAACGCATATTGCAGCCCATTAAATTCTAGGTGGCTACGTTCTCTGAATAAGGTCATCAGTGAAATCGCAAACCCCATTACAATCACTGGCACTGGCACTAGTTGTGGGTCGACAATATACAGTAAAGGACTGGCGACTACGGCTAAACCAAAACCGATTAAGCTTTGGGTTAACGCGCCGCAAAAGATAATCAGTGAGGCAAGTATTAAGGTGGTGGGGTCGATAAATGGCATTGCTATGGCTCTTATTTTACGCGCATTTTTAACACAAACATTTTCTGTTGATGGTTATCAAGAATTTGATAGTGTCTAAAACAAAATTCCACCAAGATAACTACCCTGACAAAGCAGGATATTCATCTTGATGGAATGAATAGCGGGTGTGAAATGACTTAAAAGTGATTAATTACTCTAAGTCTTCCCATTCAATACCCATTTGGTCCATCAATGCTTTCGCTTCACGTGGGATACTGTCTGGCTCATCTTTTGATAAGTCATGATCATCAGGCAAAGGTTGGCCCGTATAAGCATGTAAAAAAGCTTCACACAGTAATTCACTATTTGTCGCGTGACGTAAATTATTTACCTGACGGCGAGTACGCTCATCTGTCAGTACTTTCAATACTTTTAACGGAATTGATACTGTGATTTTTTTTACTTGTTCATTCTTCTTGCCGTGCTCGGCATATGGGCTAATATAGTCGCCATTCCACTCAGTCATTAACTCACCCTTTACTTTAAATTCGGTGCAGATTTTAAACCCTTAAAGTTTCTAGTCAAATTATTGCTGTGTTTTAGTGCACATTGCAAATAGATTTCTTTATGTTTAGACGTCTAAACGTCTATTTCTGTTGACCTGAGCGCTTCAGTTAGGTAAATTTAGCCATCTAGACATCTCTTTGTGTGTTCGTAATGTTAGGAATTAATCATGACCAAGTCTTGTAAACAACATAGCAATGCCACTGTCGCAGTTCGTCAGGGTATTGAAAGTGACACACAATATGGCGCAGTTGTCCCTCCAATTTATTTATCGACCAATTATTCTTTTGATGGCCATAAAAATCCGCGTGAGTTTGATTACAGTCGTTCAGGCAATCCAACACGTTGCATTCTAGGTGAAGCCTTAGCCAAGTTAGAGCAAGGGGCTACCGGCGTGATAACTTGTACCGGCATGGCTGCAATTACCCTAGTGACCAATTTACTCGGGCCAGATGATTTATTGGTTGTGCCACATGATTGCTACGGTGGTAGTTACCGATTATTTACTAATTTGGCCAAGAAAGGGCAGTTTAAATTGGCTGTTGTTGATCAAACTAACGCAGCAGCGTTAGCTGAAGCCATTGCCAAAAAACCTAAAATGGTCTGGTTAGAAACGCCGTCGAATCCATTATTGCGTGTGGTCGATATTGCAGCCATTGCCACAGCAGCAAAAGAAGTTGGCGCCTTGGTTACCGTGGATAACACCTTTTTATCACCTATTTTACAGCAGCCTTTAAATTTAGGGGCTGATATCGTTATCCATTCTACGACCAAATATATTAATGGTCACAGTGATGTGGTGGGCGGTGCTGTGGTTGCTAAAGACCCAGAAATCGGTGAGTTACTGCATTGGTGGTCAAATACCTTGGGGTTAACAGGGTCAGCATTCGACAGTTACTTAACGTTACGCGGCATTCGTACTTTAGCAGTGCGTATTCGTGAACATCAAGCCAATGCCAAGCGCATTGTTGATGTGCTAACGCAAAGCAATGTGGTTGAAAAAGTGTATTATCCGGGATTAAAAGATCATCCAGGTCACGACATTGCAGCCAAGCAACAGCAGGGTTTTGGTGCCATGTTAAGTTTTGAGCTTAAGGGCGGAGAAGCCGCAGTAGTGGCATTTCTCGATGCCCTAACGCTATTCAGTGTTGCTGAAAGTTTAGGCGGAGTGGAAAGTTTAGTCGCCGTTCCTGCCACAATGACCCATAGAGCAATGGATGCACAGGCTCGCTTTGAGGCTGGCGTTAAAGATACATTATTGAGACTATCTGTTGGTATTGAAGATGGTGAAGATTTAGCGGCTGACATTGAAGCCGCATTAGCTGCCGTAGCAGCGCTGTAGTTGGCGTTTAAGGAGTAATACATGGCGCGTGGTCATTTACATAAATTTGGTGGTTCAAGTCTTGCAGATGCAGATTGTTATCGTCGAGTAGCCCACATTTTACTTACCCATGGTCATAGCGATGATTTAATTGTTGTTTCAGCCGCAGGCAAAAGTACCAACTTTTTGTATAAGCTGTTGAATTTGCGAGATACCGGCCAGTTATGGCAAGAAGAATTGCAAGTGCTGATTAGCTACCAGCAAACCTTGATTGAGCAGTTACTGTCGAATGAACAGGCTCGCGATTTACGTGAGCGTTTGTCGACAGATAAATCACAATTAATTAGCTTATTATCATTAGAAGAGCGCAACGAATATCAAATCAGTCATGTGGTGAGTTTTGGTGAGCGTTGGTCAGCACGATTAATGGCGGCATTATTGCGTGAATCGGGAGTGGCATCATCGCATGTTGATGCCTGCTCTATTCTTGTCGCCGATGAAGGCGCAGTGCCGATTATTCGAGTTGATGAATCTCGCGCCAAAGTACAGGCTTTGCTTGCGGCACATCCTAATGAACGGCTAGTGATCACCGGATTTATTTGCGCAAATAGCCAAGGTGAAACGTTATTATTAGGGCGTAATGGTTCAGATTTCAGCGCGAGCTTGATAGCCAGCTTGGCAGATATTGGCCGGGTCACTATTTGGACTGACGTTGAAGGGGTTTTTAACGCAGATCCGAACAAAATTAACGATGCCAAGTTATTAAAAAGCATGTCATTGGCAGAAGCAGATCGGCTTGCTAAGTTAGGTTCGCCTGTGTTGCACTCGCGGACATTACAGCCTTTATTTAATACCGAAGTGAGTTTAGCGGTACGCTCTAGTTATGCCTCGCACACTGATTTTACTTTAATTGCGCCGCAAAGTTCTTCGGCCAGCGCGCCTGTGGTGACCAGTTTGAATGAGGTGGTGCTATTTAGCTTTAAAGCGACAGCAGATGTGGAACCCTTGTTGGCGTTGTTAGGTCAAGCTGGCTTATCGCCGTTAGCTTATTGGTCTCTGGCGCAGCATAAATATGAATTGGCGTTTACCCTTGAAAGTCAAAAGCAAGTTCAGGCGTTGTTATCAAGACAAACCTTAGAATTAGGTATTGAAGAGTTACAAGTGCAAACTGATTTGGGTTTAGTTGCTTTAGTTAGTGCCGATGCCGAGCTGTACCGCAAAAGTTTTGCCCGTTTATTAAGTCGTGATGCAAAGCCTGTTTATCAAGATGGCCTAAGTTTAGTGACTCTGGTACCTCAAGGTCAGGTAAGTTTACTGACACAAAAGGTACATCGCCGTTGTGCCGGCCCAAGAATGCGCATTGGCGTATTATTGCTAGGTGTCGGCAATATTGGTGAAGCCTGGATAGATTTATTCAAACGTGCCCGTCTTGGTTTGAATCAAGATTTAGAAGCTACAGTGGAGTTGGTCGGCTTAGTCAGTTCGCAAAAAGCATTCATTGCTGATCAGAGTGTCGATTTAGATAACTGGAAACAACAGTATGAACAGCATGCTAGTGAGTGGACATATGATTCACTATTTGCCGAGTTAGAGCAGCTGTCTTGTGATGAAGTGGTGGCTTTAGATATCAGCGCCAGTGCCACTTTAACCTTGCAATATCCTGAGTTATTCGCCCGTGGTATTCATGTGGTTAGCGCTAACAAATTAGCGGGCTCTGGGCCATTACCTTTTTATCGCGAGCTAAAGCAGCAGCTGTGTAATCGACGTTTATTTTGGCGTTACAATGCCAGTTGTGGCGCAGGCTTACCTATCCAACATGCGTTGAACGACCTACGAAATAGTGGGGATACCATTGAAGCGGTTGGTGGTATTTTCTCTGGAACCTTATGTTGGTTGTTTGAAAATTATGACGGTAAAAAGTCATTTTCTGAATTGGTGTTGGAAGCAAAAGGCTTAGGGATTACTGAACCCGATCCTCGCGATGATTTATCCGGCCGAGATATGCAACGAAAACTGCTTATTTTGGCTCGTGAAATAGGGCTTGCCATCGAGTTAGAGGATATTGCCTTGAACTCATTAGTGCCTGATGCCTTAGCTGAGTTGACCTTAGCAGACTTTTTAGCACGAATTGATGAGCTGGATGCAGAGCTATTACAGCAATATGTGGCAGCAGCAGAGCAGAACAAAGTGCTGCGTTATGTTGCATCGTTAGATAAAGTTGGCGGCAAGCTCAAAGCCGAGGTGGGTATACAATGGGTGGATAGAAACCACCCTTATGCCAACTTAACCCCAGGGGATAACGTGTTTGTTATTCGCAGTGCATTTTATCAGGGCAATCCATTAATTATTCGTGGTCCAGGCGCTGGGCGTGAAGTGACTGCTGCAGCGGTTCAATCTGATTTAGTGCATATTTGCCGTGATTTATTGCAGGAGTAATTGCGCTGTTATCTAGGTAATCGCTGTCACTAAAGACAGATAAAGCAAGGCTTTTACGAGTCTTGCTTTTTTTTCATCTTCACATTGATCAATTTTCATCATACAACAAGTCAATCTCTGCACATTTATTCTTGACATCATGGTCAGTTAAATTACTATGTAGACATATAGACGTCTAAACGTCCATTAAATTCATTAAGCATTAAATCCATCGATATTGGTATCGAAGCAGTTGAAGGAAATAAAAAATGGCTTTTCATCACGCCCAGCATTCACAGTCGTTAAATCAGAGCTTATCTGAGCTAAGTGATATCAATGTGTCATTTGAGTTTTTTCCACCTTCAACGCCTGAAATGGAAAAGATTTTATGGAACTCTATTCGTCGCTTAGAGCCATTAAACCCTAAGTTTGTTTCAGTCACTTATGGTGCTAACTCAGGTGTTCGTGATCGCACCCATGGTGTGATTGAACGTATTCAAAAAGAAACAGACTTAGTTGCTGCGCCGCACCTAACGTTAGTGGATGCCAGTGATGAAGAGTTAGTCGAGCTAGCAAAGCATTATTGGAACTCAGGCATTAAAGATATTGTGGCTTTACGCGGTGATTTGCCTGATGGCAGCCCAAAACCAACCCGCTTTGCTAATGATTTAGTGCGTTTATTACGCTCAGTTGCCGACTTTGATATTTCAGTCGCGGCCTATCCAGAAGTGCATCCCGATGCGCGTAATGCTCAGGCTGATTTAATTCATTTAAAGAAAAAAATTGATGCGGGTGCTAATCGTGCCATTACCCAGTTTTTTTATGATGTTGAATCTTACTTACGTTTCCGCGATCGTTGTGTCACTGCCGGTATCGATGTTGAAATCGTACCGGGTATTTTACCCGTCACCAATTTCAAGCAAACTAAGCGTTTTGCTGGCATGACCAACGTGGCCATTCCCGCATGGTTACATCGTCAATTTGAAGGATTAGATGATGATCCTGGTACCCGTCAATTGGTGGGGGCTAACGTGGCAATTGACATGGTGAAGGTATTGGCACGTGAAGGTGTGAAAGACTTCCACTTTTATACCTTAAACCGTGCAGAATTAACCTATGCAATTTGCCATACATTAGGCGTTCGCCCTAAATAAGTGAGCAAGCAAAATAGATTCGCTCTTTAAGCCTCTGTCGATTGATGACAGAGGCTTTTCTTTTTGTGTTAAACCTTAAAACAGCATTAAAATACTGTGTATTCATGGTCTAAATAATCATCTATAGTTGGTACAATCAATTTGGATATGGACTTCTTAGAGGCATGACAATGAATAAAACCATAATCGCTGCAACCTTTGTTAGCAGTGTGCTTAGCATCCAAGTGAGTGCATCTGTTCCCGATGCATCGCCAAAAGAGCTACAACAAACCGTGCCTGCTGCTGCGCAGGTATGCGTGAGTTGTCATGGTGCTCAAGGGCAGGGGCTAGAGGGCGCAGGGCCAAAACTAGCGGGGTTATCTTCCGCTTATATGGCAGCACAAGTTAAGTTGTTCCAGTCAGGGAACCGCCAAAACCCTTTGATGCAGCCGATGGCGATGATGCTTCAAGGTGACAATATAAAAATAGCAGCTGACTATTTTGCTTCTCAACCTGTTGTAGAGGTTGGCTTGCATTATCGTGGCGATAAAGTTGTGATAGAAAACCCGGCAGAGAAACTCGCTTACCAAGGAGATTGGTCGCGCGATCTGCCTGCGTGTTTTTCATGTCATGGACCATCAGCCGTTGGTGCCGAACTATTTCCTCGTTTAGCGGGACAGCAAGCGAGTTACCTTAAAATCCAGCTTGAAGCGTGGCAGAAAGGAACGCGTAAAGGTGATGCCGATAATATGATGGCTAATGTTGCCAACAAATTAACCGCAGTAGAAATAGATCAACTTGCGCAGTATTTTGCCTCACTTAAGTAAGGATACACTATGAATTTTCAAGTAAAAAATATCTTAGGTGCAATGGTACTAATCGGTTTAAATACCAATGCTTTAGCAGGTGAGTTGCCAGACCGTCAACAAGCTTTACCTTCAGTGCAAAAGCAAGCCGAGCACCTATATTTACAGTCAGCGGCCTTAGCTGATATTCCCGCTGGTGAATTTGGCGATAAGGTACGTTTGGGTTATCAATTATTCGTTAACACTCAGCAGTTGCGCGATAAACATGTGGGTAATGAGCTAAATTGTGTTAATTGCCACTTAAATGCTGGTAACAAGGCTAATGCATCACCTTTGTGGGGGGCATATTTTGCTTATCCAGCCTATCGCAAAAAAAATGACAAAGTGAATAGCTTTGAAGAGCGCTTACAAGGCTGTTTTACTTATTCTATGAATGGCAAAGCACCAGAATCGGGCAGTAAAGAGTTAGTGGCATTGTCTGCTTATTCATATTGGCTGGGAATGTCTGGTTTAATGCTGCAACATAATGTGGCAGGTCCTGTACCTGAGTTAAGCGACAGTGAATTAGTTAAAGGGGCAAAGCGTGATGACTTTATTTTACCTGAGGCCATCTCAAGTAAAATGGATCAAAATGCTTTAGCGCAATTACCCGGTCGTGGTTACCCTGCAGTGCCTAAAGCTGAACAAGCTTATTCACCAGAGCGCGGCGCAAAGGTTTATCAGGCGCATTGCCAATCTTGTCATGGTGACGATGGCCAAGGGCAAATGATTGCTGGCATTGCCGCTTTACCACCGTTATGGGGACCGCAAAGTTACAACTGGGGGGCGGGTATGCATCGCGTAGGCACCGCCGCAGATTTTATCTATGAAAATATGCCGTTAGGTAAGAGTGTACAGCTTACTCCCCAACAAGCCTGGGATGTTTCGTCATATATTAACTCGCAAGAGCGCCCACAAGATCCGCGCTTTAAAGGTCAGGTTACTGACACTCAAAAGCAATATCATCAGCATGATGGCTATTATGGTAAAACGATTGCTGGTCAGGTTTTAGGTCACGACTCATCAGCTAACTTCCCTAAAAAATAACCAACGGAAATTAAATTAGATCTTCAACACGCCCTAAAATAATAAGTTTTATTTCTAGGGCGTTTACGTTTTTGCACGCCGTTATGGAGTGTTTGTATTGTCTGAAAATTGTTGTCCCATCTGCCAGCAAAATAATCAATGCTCCATGGCTAATGGTCAAAGTATTGCAACCTGTTGGTGCATGAATACGGGGTTTTCTGCCGTCGATTTAATTAAACAATATTTGCATCAACACCCTCAAGTTTCACTTAACAAACAACAATGCGTGTGTCGTGACTGTTTAGAAAAAATGGCCGCGTCCCAGTTAACAGCTCAAACGAGTGTGCAAATTTATATTTCTGAGTAATTCCCTCACATACATATTAGTTATTTGTTGTTAACGATATGTTGCTGAGTATACTCATACCGTTATTTGCCATATAAAAGAGAGCATGAGCATGTTGAAAAAATTTATCTTTGTATTGGCCATTATTGTGGCTATTCCGTTTGTTACCGCGTTATTTATCAAAAAAGATTATCAAGTCGAAAGAGTGGTCGTTATTAATCAGCCAGTTACTGAGGTTTTTGATTATGTAAAATACCTTAAAAATCAAGATAACTTTAGTAAGTGGGCGTCGATGGATCCCGATATGCAAAAAACCTATCGAGGTACTGACGCAACGGTCGGCTTTGTGAGTGCTTGGGCGAGTGATAATCCAGATGTAGGTGTTGGCGAGCAGGAGATTAAGGCGATTACAGCGGGGCAACGTATTGATTTTGAATTGCGTTTTTTATCACCATTTCAAGCAACCGAACCTGCCTATATGACCACGGCTGCCGTGGGTGATAATCAGACAGAAGTTCGATGGGGTTTTAGTGGTCACATGGATTACCCGATGAATTTGATGTTCTTATTTATGGATTTTGAAGCCATGATAGGTGCTGATTTACAGCAAGGCTTAGACACATTAAAAGTGATATTAGAAAAGTTACCCTGACCTTAATAAGTTAATAAATTAGCGGTAAACGGTTTGGTTAATGCAATTTTGAATGGCGGATTGTTGCAAAAAATACGTTAATCAGGGTACTCTAAAAAATTGCTGCAAATACGGCCTTAGATTCGATTTGTTAACAGCATAGATAAAGCATAAATAACTATAAAGATAATAACTTAGCTAATCATGAGGTTTTTTGAATGGAAGCGGTCACCAGTTTTGTAAGTACAATTAATGGCATTGTGTGGGGAATCCCCATGCTGGTAATGATTTTAGGGGTAGGCTTGTTCCTGTCGATTGGTTTGAAGCTCATGCCAATTTTGAAATTGGGGACAGGATTTAAATTGTTGTGGTCGGGCCGAACTGTCACTGATGAGAGCGAAAAAGGTGATGTGAGTCCTTTTAACGCCCTAATGACCTCGCTTTCAGCGACCATAGGAACAGGTAATATTGCTGGCGTGGCAACCGCAATTGTTATTGGTGGACCGGGCGCATTATTTTGGATGTGGTGTACTGCATTAGTTGGTATGGCGACTAAATTTGCCGAAGCCGTATTGGCTGTGAAATTCCGTGAAACAGATTCCAACGGTGATCATGTCGGCGGACCAATGTACTACATCAAAAATGGTTTAGGACAAAAGTGGGCCTGGCTAGGAACGGCTTTTGCTTTTTTTGGTATGTTTGCTGGATTTGGTATTGGTAATACCGTGCAATCTAACTCTGTTGCCGATGCATTAAGCAGTAATTTTAATGTGCCTAGCTGGGTCACAGGCTTAGTACTTATGGTTCTCGTGGGTGCCGTATTAATGGGCGGTATTAAACGAATTGCGGAAGTTGCGGGTAAGTTAGTGCCGCTAATGACGGTATTTTATATTACTGCGGGTTTAGCGGTTATAGTGGTGTATATTGATCAGATCCCTGCAGCATTTGAATTAATTATTCACAGTGCATTTAATCCAGTGGCCGCTCAAGGTGGTTTTGCTGGAGCAGCTGTTTGGGCGGCAATTCGCTTTGGTGTGGCCCGCGGTGTGTTTTCAAATGAAGCGGGTTTAGGTAGTGCGCCTATTGCCCACGCTGCCGCGAAAACCAATAACCCGGTAAAGCAAGGGCTAGTGGCTATGTTAGGTACGTTTATTGATACCATCATAGTGTGTTCGATTACCGGTTTAGCCATTATTGTCTCTGGCGCTTGGACATCCGGTGAAAATGGTGCGGCGTTAACTTCTTATGCTTTTTCCCATGCTTTACCTTTGGGTAATTATATTGTGGCAATAGCCTTAGCTATTTTTGCCTTTACCACGATTTTAGGCTGGAGCTTTTACAGTGAAAAATGTGTTCAATATCTATTCGGCGATAAAGCCGTAAAACCATTTCGTTTAATCTTCACCTTAGTGGTGCCTATTGGTGCGATTAGCTCATTAGAGTTTATTTGGTTATTAGCTGATACCTTAAATGCCATGATGGCGTTACCAAACCTTGTCGCGCTTATGCTACTGAGCCCTGTGGTCTTTGGCTTAACCCGCGAGTATTTTGTTAAACAAAAAGCGTTAAAAAAAGCTGTATAAGGGAATGATGCATATTTAATTGGGTTCAATTAAATATGCAGTTATAAGGATATAGGAATAATGCGAAAATTAAATAGTGTATTGATACTACTAATGTTGTCGGTTGTTGTTTTGGGCTGCTCTTCGCTTCGGTTTAATACCAACGTTTTAGAAATTGGCGAACGAAAGGTGAGAGCAAGTAAAGTGGAGGTGTATAGTCAGCAGTTTGTATTTAATCGTGAATATACAAATGTTGGTAATGTATCAGCCACGTATTGTCATGATGCACCTTTAAGCCAGCAAGATATCAAACCGATCCCCAGTGATGAAGTGCTGATAAAGTCTTTGAAAGCTCAGGTGCAAAGTCGAGGGGGAAATGCACTGGTATTTCATCAATGTAGGCGTTCAAATACCGGCCAATGTTCAGTATTTATCGATTGCACTGGTACTGGTTATTCAATCGATGTTTAAGTGTTAATAGAACTGAAAATGGGAATAACAGTTGTTATTCCCATTTTTTATGGCGTAATTAACTTGCAGGGTAGGTTAATGCTCTGCCTAGATGTTAATTCATCATGTTCATAAATGATGAACTCTCTTTTTAGTTAATATTCATATATTTGATTTTATCGTGATTTTATCTTTCGATAGACTTAATCCGAGTTATTGTCAAACTCCGCATCTTCAAACAACTCAGCTTCTTGAGTATTAATGGACACTTTACTGAATGAGCGAGCAAAGTGGCGCTGCACCCCTTTCAAATCAATATTGCCAATACCCGATGCAAACCCAAACCAAGCATATAATCCACTAATATCGGCAAACATTGGCGGCAGATATTTAGGTCCGGCAATAATACCTTCTTGATATGCTTGATATAAAACGGGGATATCTTCGATAGCTAACTTACCTAAAAATAGCATAGGGATCAGTTCTGGTAAGCCTGTGCTGATGGCGCTGCGGATAAAGTTAATGTTTTCAACATAACCGCGTACATATGAGATATCTTTGGTAAAAAAGCTGCCGCCTTGCACCATTCCCCCGCGAAAAACCCGCTGAGTGACGCGGTAGCTGTCTTTTGAGCTTAAGTGCAGATTTCTGAAATAGCGATAAACCTCGATAAAATCGGCACCCTGTTCAGCCATGTCTACCGCAGATACGCGGTCACTAATGCGTCTTGCTCGTCCAGGATTGGAACTTAGGGTAAGCATTTCCATTAACACCGCTAAACCCTCCTGTGAGGCCGTAACGCGAGGAGAACCTACACTTAGCCATGTTGCATGGGGTTGTGCCCGTCCATTGAGTGTGGTGCCCACATGCACCCAGCCTTCGTGTACCTCATAAACATTCATGTCAGATTCACTGAACATTGCACGGGTGTTTATTTTTACCGTATCACCACCAACAGCGGCATCAGACACAATACCGTCGCTGAGTTTTACGTGGATTTCATCCTCATGGAAGTAATTCACTAAACGCTGGCTGAGATGATCAACTGCCTGTGGGGCTGTAATAATTTTGGGGTGTTGTTTACTCATGTGCCTCGCGGCGGGCAATGAAAAAATGTGACTTAATCTATCGCCTAATTGGCGAAGGGTATTGCGATCGCCATGTAACTTATGACTAGCGCTGCCGTATAGCTCTTGGCTCAATTGACCAAAGGTTGGTTTACCACGATTTTTAAGCATATCAATAACAATGCGATATTGATCGACGTTCGCAATCAAAATTTTACCCAATTGATCTTTTTTTCCCAAACGCTTCTCAATCGCGGAGCGAAGATCTTTTAGCTCTTGTTGGGTTTTGTCGGTATTAAATGACAACGGAATTGAATCGTAAAAATTGGCACTGATCTCAGGGAGTACTTTGGTTTGTTTTGCCAAAAATTTATCTTCAATTTCACGGGGCCATTTAATCGTATCGAGGATTTTAATCGGCGTTTGTACACGAATTAATTCATCTGAAAAACGACGAATATCTTGTTGATAGCGAGATACAGCATCAGACATGGCATTACCTATGGAGTGATAAATCGTAGCGAATTTAATGAATATTCGCATTTATTGCGTGGATTAACCAATTGAAAATTTCTACATAGTTGGCGTTATTTCGGTGCAACTGCACTAGTTTCGCCTGCGTCAATGTAGTGCGCTAATTTTAACTTATTGATTTATTTTACTTAATTACTTGGCACATTCACTGCTTTAGCTATTCATCATGTTAAAGGAGTAATGTATGGCTGCAATGAGTTTTTTAAGTGTTATTGAGCGTTATCATGAACATGAGAGTGTTATTCATGAATTACTTGACTCTATTTTACTGGGATTAAGTGATGCAACACTGTTTCAAAATGGGTTATCAGATAAGGTTTTTAGCGAATTAGCTAAGAGCTACCCTTTTGTGCAACTACTGTATTTGCTAGACCAAGATGGCGTGCAAATTAGTGATAATATTCTGGTGTTAAACCAAAAAGTTAACCGAGAAAAATACGGTCTTAATACTGATCGTAGTCATCGTCCCTATTTTACTGGCTTAATTCACCAACAGGATAAACGTTACATCACCAGCCCGTACCTGTCTAATACCGGTGCAGGTTTATGTATTAGTGCCTCGAGGCGGCTAATCAACTCCGTGGGAGATACCCAGATTGTCGTCATTGATATTAACTTAACCCAACTCATTGAGTTCATGATGGGAGACAGTGCTAGACGCAAAATGATGCCTATTTTTAAGGGGGTTTATAGCGTGATAGTGTTGGGGTTATTCGTGTTAGTCAGTGTATTGATGTGGACTGTGATAAAAGATATTTATGTCCTATTTTCTCAACCTGCTAAAAACGACCCCTTGCTGCCTTTTGGGATCATTATCTTTCTTACGCTTGCATTGGCTATTTTCGATTTAGGAAAAACAATTTTGGAGGAAGAAGTGCTAATGCATAAAGATATTTTTCGACACAGTTCCACTAGGCGCACCATTACACGGTTTATTTCGACCATTTTGATCGCAATTTCCATTGAGGCATTGTTAACCATGTTCAAAGCATCTTTGGGAGAAAAGCAATATTTACAGCCAGCGATAATGATGATGCTTGCCGTAGTTGGATTATTAGTTGGATTAGGGATTTATGTGTATTTAGGAGCAAAGGCTGAACAGTTATTAACGCAAAATCAGCAGCATAGATATAACAAAACGTCAGGTTAAGCTTGAAATCTATTTAAACATCATCACACTACTCAGGGGATTGAGTAGTGTGAACTATTCATACTAAGGCGTGATGTTTGCTGTAAAGCACTTTAGGTTAGAAAAAATCGTCATCACCAATCGCTTTTCGCAATTGTGCTTGCTCAAGATAATCTTCTAGTCTGCGTTTCACTTGACGTTTGTGTTGTAAATTCTCATCGCTTTTACTGTTTCTAGGTGAAGTCATAGCTTCAATTTCAGTATCGTCAGGAACTCTTTCAGTAATATTAGCCATAATAAAACCCTCAAAACCAATGGTAAACCACAGAATTAAACCAATGAGCACTTTCTAACTAAAAAACAACGATTAGAAAAGCAAAATATATTGTCCGCAATGGGCAAATGTTTTGACCTTACCTGTTTGAGCTTAGCAGTTATTTTTGAGGGTGCTAAAAAATACGCCTCAAAGCGAAATGGCGAGTGAATGGCTTAGATGATGTTTAAACCCATTTATGTATATCAACATGGATGCATAACGATGACATAAAGGAGTTGAGTGAAGAGGATTCGTTCGTCAAAACCACAAAGCCTCTTTTTTAAATCATAATTGAAGCGGTTAAGTCTCAGTATTTGACTGTAAATAACAAACGCCACCCGAAGGTGGCGTTTAAGGTCAGATTGTCAGTGCGACCAGAGAATGCGAATAATGTTTCAGGTTAAAGATCGAAGCTGTATGAGTAACCTAATACCACTTTTACATCATCTTCATCTAAATCAGTATCAGAAGCCATAAAGGACACAGTACCTAGGTCGGTATCGGCACTTAATGACACATTATAATCAGAGTAGCTGTCGCCAAATAAGTCTTCTATAACATCGCCTTGTGAATAACCATAATGGATACCCAGACTTAACTTTTCAGTTAATGGAAAGCTGGCATTGGCCTGTAGATAGCCCCAATCCGTTTCGCTATCGGCACCCGATACGTCAGAATCTGCGTTGACAACATGTGAGTAACCCAGTTCTAACCACTTCCAACCGAGTAATAAAGTGACTTCACCAAAGTTGTAGTCACTATCTGAATCGGGGTAAGCATAATAAAGATAGCTGATATCGTAAGTGAAATCTTGAGCGAACTCACCACCATAACCCGCATAGAAATCCGCTTCGTAAGTTGCTGCATCACCAAAATCAACATTTGATGCCCATGTGCCTGCATAAAAACCAGACTCGTGTGCGTAATCAAGACCACCTTGAACCGCTACCGCATCGTCTGTTTGAGTGACACCGCGCCATAAGTAATTTGATGTGGCACCAATATTTGCTGAAACTTCAGCAAACGCTGTACTCGTTAATAATAACGTACTTGATAATGCGACGGCTTGAATTAGTGATTTGTTCATCTTTATCCCTCAAGGTTTTATTGTGCATTTTATGTCTTGTATGTCAGGGCAATACATAAAATGTTTGTTTGTCTGAGGTATGCAAAGCGAAGCTTGTGCCAGTTTTAAAAGTTAATATATATCAGACGCTTAATGTATAATCGGTTGGGTGACAATAGGTTTGTTGCTTTGTAATAGTGCGTCATTGCACTTTATGTGTGCAATTGATGGTGGTGTTCACTCAGGTCATGAGCGGATATGAACAATATCAAGGCATAAAAAAACCTCCATCAGGAGGCTTTTGAAAAATGCGTTTTACAGAATATTAGTTAACGCTATCTTTTAATGTCTTGCCTGCTTTGAACTTAGGTACAGTTGCAGCAGCAATTTGAATTTCTTTACCCGTTTGTGGGTTACGGCCAGTACGTGCAGCGCGTTGTGAGGTTTCAAATGAGCCAAAACCAACGATAGAAATTTTTTCGCCATTTTTCATTGCTTCAGTTACCGCGGCTTCAAATGATTTTAATGCACGGCCAGCTTCAGCTTTAGTTAAATCTGCGTTTTCAGCAATTTTTGCAATCAGTTCACTTTTGTTCATATTGGTATTCTCTGCTTTCCATAGAAATGTTTATTAAAAACGTGGTTAACATGCCATAAGCGTTGGCGGTTTAAAAGTATTTTGTCCGATATAAACCGAAAAAGAATACTAAATGCGCGCTAAACTACTCTTCCAACAGCTTATATAATATTTGTTTAACTAAATTGGGCTCAAATGGCTTGTCACAAAGGGCGTTGACCCCAGCGCTGGATACATTACTTAAATGGGTATCATTTGCTTCGGATGAGACCATTAAAATAGGAATATGCGACTGCTGGCTTTCGTTACGGATATATTGCGTTAAGGCTAATCCATCAACACTTGGCATGTTGTAATCGGTGATCACTAGGTCGTACATATTGTGTTGCATCAATGCAATTGCCTGAGCACCATCTTCGGCTTCAGTGATAATTTGAATACCTAAGTTGCCAATAGTGCGTTTAATCACGTTACGAGCCATACGGCTATCATCAACCACTAGCACACGTAGGTTGTGCACATCAAAATGACTCAGATCAAGTTCATCATGGCTAATAAGATCGATGGTTGAGTTTAACGCGCGGGCTAAATGATCAGCATTAAAAGGCTTAGGTAAAATAGCCACTACCCCAGATTGTCTAAAAATCTCAAGTTGTTCACGACGACATTCGCTGGATACCAACATAAATTGGATATCTTGAAATTCAGGCTTTTGTTTAATATACATCAATAAATCAGTAGCTTCGCCATCAGTAAAGTGCAATGCACTGGCGATTAAGTCTGGTTTGTGGCGAGTAATAATTGCCTTTGCTTCAGCCAAAGTGGTGGCCGTTTGAATGCTAATGACGCCTTCTTGTTGTAAACGAGACATAATAATTTTTCTTTGTGTCTCAGAAGGTTCTAGCAATAATATGGATAATTCACTTGGTGATAAATTGTGCATTTTGTACTCTTATTATTTTTTTAGCTTAAATAAACTATAGCATACGTATGTTAGCTTCTTGCCATGAAAAGGTGTCATCACGCTGTTGTCGAAATACCTTGAGTATTAAGGTATGCGCGGGTTTTAAGATGCAATGCTGCCCACCATTGTATGGCCAGCAAACCTATCGCACAGCCGACGGCAAGTGCTATGGGAATATTGTGCCCGGCAAATTCCAGTTTCACATCTTCAGGGGTAATTTGGTGCGCAATAACGGCTGTTGTACTTAGTGCTACAAACACTAAGGTTTGTAAGCCTAAATGAAAAAACAACACTACTTTTGCCCATCTTGCTTGTATCAAAAGACCCACTAATACCGGAAGTACACCCATAGTTAAAATATCAAATGAGGCGTATTGGGTGGCTCGCCAAAGTGCAATGAGGGTAAAGAGGCTGTATAGCACTATCAACAATAAAATACTAAATGGTCGCTTGTTTTGTGTCATTTTGTTCACTTGATGAGACTGATTTGCGGTAGAATATCGCAATTTTGTAGGCAGGGGGAAGTGCGATGACTGAAACACAATTTTGGCAGCTGGTTACGCGCAGTCATGCAGACCAATCGTCAGAGCAATTGGCATTGCAATTACAGCAATCATTAGCTGAATTAGATAACGAATCATTAAAAGCGTTTGATAAAATTTTCGGTCAACAATTACGCCGCAGTTACACCTGGTCAATTTGGGGCGCCGCTTACATTATCACTGGTTGTGATTCCGATTATGCTTTTGCTGAGTTTCGCTGCTTTATTCTGTCGTTGGGTCAGCAATGGTATGACAAGATTGTCAATGAACCTGATTGTTTAGGTGATTTAGCCGAGTGGCCTTTGAAGGATAATTATGCTTATCCTTTTGTTGAAGACTACGATTTGATCGCGGGTAAGCTTTATGAGGACCGCACTGATGAGGAATTACCTTTTGTTCCGTCAGGCAGTAAAACGCCAGCGGGGAAAAAGTTCTCGACTAAACCTAAAATACTTAAGCAAACGTACCCTAAGTTAAGTGCACGATTTCCATTTTAACAAAAAGCCCTGAAATATCAGGGCTTTTTGTTATAAGACTTTGGGTTAACGACGACAAGTTGATGTTTCGTTATCGTAGGGTAGATCATACTGTTGACAAATTTGTGCCACATATTGGCTTTCAGCTTTGGCTACTTGTTGCGTTAACTTCTTTTCTAATTTCAATTCATATTGCTGTTCGTTTTGCATGACTTGTTCATTTAGCTGTGCGGTATGTTGTGCCAGAGTGTCATTTTCGATTTCACTTGCTTTGCTTGGACTGGCGATGGCCATACCGACAACAGCAGTGGCAAATATGGCGGCTAAAGAAACACGTTTTACAGCATTATTCATTGTTTTCATAGTATCTTATTCCGTAGGATGAGTAGCAATTCGTTACGATGTTAGATCCTTGAACAGTCGTTAACAGTGAAGGTGTTTAATTGTCGATACCGCATACTAGCCTAAGTTTATTGAACGAAAGCTGAACAATTGTGGCATTTATATCAGACTGACTATTTTAGCCATTGCAGCATAACTATGCCTTGGTCAAAAACGGTTATTAATTTAGCTTATGTTAAGCAACGATACAGGTTGTGTTTGTTAGAGTGATGATATTGCCTAAATCGGCCGATTTATGAATCTTGGAGACATTTTATGAATATGAACTATTTACTCATTGCTGGTGTACTTATCAGTAATCTTGCAATCGCTGATGAAGCTGAAGTAACTAGCCCAGTAACCGAGAATGGTATTGTTAAGGTTGAGTGGCAAGACCCTGCAAGTTATCGCGATATTAAATCCTCTAATGAATTGCAATCGCGTTTTGAAAATCGCTTTTTTGAAACCATGACCAAAAATATCAACAAAAAAGCGGAGAAAACATTAAAGCCAAATCAGAAGCTTGTGATGCAGGTCTCGGATGTCGATTTGGCTGGCGACATGCGCCCAACCTTTGGTGCTACTCCGGGTGATTTGCGTGTTGTTAAAGAACTCTACCCACCAAGAATGACTTTCACTTATCAAATTTTAGAAGGTGAGCAGGTCATTATGGCAGGTGATGAAAAATTAACCGATATGGGATTCATGCAACGACTTAATCGTGTCAATGAACGCCCATTTCGTGCAGAAACAACGATGATTGAAAACTGGCTAACACGCACAGTTGCCCCACAGCTTAATCAGGAGATGAGCAATTAGGCGACATTCATACTAAGTGTTGGCTGTGAAAACAGGTAAAGTCCGCTATCAGCGAGTTTTGCCTGTTTTTTTGCTTGTGCACTTAATGTCGATAATTCATGTTCAGTCGCATTGGATGTCACACAAGGGGGCAAAATACCGATACATAAAGAAATTAATGGATGATGTAAGAGCTCTCCTTTTCTATCCTCAGCAAGCATGCTTTGACTCTGCCAATGTTCATCTTGATAAAATGCCTGTTTATGTTGTTCGAACTGGGCAATGATTTGCTGACTATGGTTAAAAGTGCTATCGCAGGTGCATATCATTACAAAATCATCACCGCCAATATGGCCGACAAAACATCGTTCATTTTGATGTGGCATTAAGAGTTTAGCAACAAGTTGAATCACCTCATCACCACGACAAAAACCATAAATATCGTTATATGGCTTAAAGTGGCATAAATCTAAATAAGCCAAGTAAAACGGCTTTTGCTGTGTGCGCAACAATTTCAATTCTTCTTGGATAGGAACATTGCCTGGTAAATTAGTTAATGGATTAGCATGGCGGGCCATTTTAATTCTGTGTTCAGTTATCCGTTGTAAAAGATCTTTAGTGTGGCCAATACCAATCAACTTTTGATTGCGGGTAATAATAAATTGCTGCGCGACAGTGTGCGCCTCTTCAGATGTTAATAATTGACTGACATACGATAAAGGCTCGTTAGCATCAATTTGTAATACCTGTTTATCCATGACCGCGCTTGCAGGGTGGGTTTCATGCAATGCTCGTCCGTAGGGTGTGCTAAATAATTCCAGTAATGTGGCACGATTAATAATGCCTTTGGGGGTATTATCCTCAACAATTACAATTGCTTGTAGTGCAGGCTGCTCAATAAACTGCTGACTTAACTGTTTTAGTTGTGTTTTTGGGGTGGCGACAATGGCATTGTGGCAGATGCTGTCTGCCGTTTCACAATATCGGGTGTGAGGTAATGAAGCCATCACTAACGGCGCTTTAATGTATTCTCTATTCGGCTCTAATTCTGGTCGTCCTAATAAGTATCCTTGACAATAACTCACACCTAACTGAGACAGCATAGTTAACTCAGCTTCAGTTTCTATTCCTTCAGCAATGACCTTGCAGGTTAAGCTTTGACACAAATCAACAATTGATCGAACAAACTCCTGTTTTACCGGAGTAATATCAATTTGATGAATAAAATGACGATCGATTTTGACATAATCGGGGGCTAATTCTGACCATAATCGCAGTCCTGAATATCCAGCTCCTAGATCATCAATTGCGGTTAGAAAACCCTGATTTCTGTAATGATTCAAGCAAGATTTTAATAGATCTATATCGTCAGCGGGATATTGTTCTGACAATTCAATTACGACATCGCTAGGGGATAAGCCTAATTGTTTAATAAGCTTTAAGGTACTGCCTTTAGGATGATTGGGATCAAGTAAGGCCTTTGGCGAAATATTAATGAACAACTTTCCTGGCAACTGACGTTTTTTAAACGCAGTTAATGAAATACTTCTGCAGAGGGTTTCAAGTTCACTGAGTTTACCAAGGTGTTCTGCAGTTTTGAATAAAGGCACAGGTAAATGCAACGGACTATGATCAGGGCCTCGGCTTAGTGCTTCAAAGCCGTGGAGTTTGTTGTTTTTTATATTGAAAATTGGCTGAAAGACGGCATTAATCGTTTGTTTATCAAGAATACTGTCTAAGGCTTGGGATAAATCAACTGAAGGCATAATCTGATCTAATGATGACTGTTAACTCATCATAATCATCATTTATGACAGAATAATGTCGTACTTTAGGGGGATACTTGAATAAATTTAATGATGAATTACTGTGGTTGGCAGAAGTATCCTGCAACAGGGCAACCGCATGAGTGTTCATTAATTGTTCGCCATGCTGAACCCTGCATTTAATACTCCTCTAAGTACACCGTTTTCATCCATGCTCTCTTGTCGATTGTTTGTCGCCGCGTTGATAGGAGCCTCTCAAGGTTTTGCCATCAATCGCAATCAGTTGGCCTTGAGTAATATGATTAAATTTGTACTATATTCAGATGGATATTAAAAATTAAATTTGCAACAAGAAAAGCTTAACATGATGGTGTTATGCTGAAATTATGCGCTAAATGATGGTGAATTGTTTAAAGGAATATATATGAAAGCTATCAAATTGAATCCTATCGTTTTAGGGATATTGGGAGTGATGCTGGCACCTGCAGCCGTTTTTGCCGCCAATGATGATATTGTCAATGAAAGTCAGAGCGAAAAGAGTCAAGCGCAAGAAACGACTGCCAGTGATCCAAGTTCAATAGTGCCTAATTTAAAAGAAAACAAAGCACCTCTAACGGTTAATAAGGGCAATTTTGTTGCCGCCCCTATTCCATTTTCAAACCCTACCATAGATTACGGTTTAGCAGGCCTTGTTGGCTATTTTTATCCACAAACTGACGAGCAAAAGTCGGTTCAACCTCCTTCGGTTACCGGTATTGCTGGCTTTTACTCTAGTAACGAAAGTTGGGGGGCCGCCGTTGGTCATGCCAGTTATTGGGATAATAATAACTGGCATTTAAAAGGGGGGGTTGCCTATACCGATTTAAAACTGCCATTAGTTTCAACTGAATTGATTGGCATACCACTTGCGGTTGATTGGGACATTACCGGGTACGGGGCCTTGCTTGAATTAGAGCGCCGTATTAGTGGAAACTGGTTTGTCGGGCTAAATGGCGTTTTTATTGATTTTGAACAGGATTTTAGTGTTGATTTTAGTTCTATTCATTTTGACTTACGCAATGAAATTATTTCAGCAGGGTTGGGATCAGGGATCATTTATGACTCTCGGGATATGCCCACAAACCCATACGACGGCTACTATTTTAAATTAAATGGCACTGTTTTTAATGATGCCATTGGTAGTGACACTAACTTTGAATCGTATTCATTAGAATTTGATGGTTACTTCCCTGTGCATGAATCCGTCACCGTAGCATATAAATTAAAGGGCTGTATGAAAGAGGGTGAAGTCCCATTATGGGCGGCGTGTCGCTTAGGCTTGCGTGGTTTCTCTGCAACACAATACATGGCGTTAGGCGCAATAGAAACTGAAGCGGAAGCGCGTTGGCGTTTTCATAAACGTTGGGGATTGGTTGGTTTTGTTGGTGCAGGCAAGTTGGATGATGTCAATCATGTTGATAAATCCGACGATATTATTCCGTCATACGGGATTGGTGTGCGTTTTATGTTGCAACCCGCTGAACGAATTAATTTACGCTTAGATTATGCTCGCTCATCAAATAATAATAGTGCGGTTTACTTCTCAGTCGGCGAGGCGTTTTAGCTAAACGGACATAGGTGTGTAATTGACAGCGCTACCGCATGAGTGATTGGATTTTATACAAAGCGTGAAAATTTATTAAACGAAACGCCGTAAAATCATCCATTATGGCTTAAAAACTGCGTCCATGCAGTTGATATTCGATTAATAAACTTCCACTAATTGAACGGAAAGTATTCGCGATCTCACCCTGTATCCTGCAATGTTTATACATTGCAGGAATAAAACTATTTACTTTGTAGTTTAAAGACTTGTAATGTTTGTAACAGCATTGCCAACTTTTTTACAAACGCTTCTAATGTTTCTGGTGCGGTATGAACACTTTCTTGCATAGTTTCAAACTCCGTAGCAAGTTCTTGTACATAGGGTAAGAAACGATTACTTTTTTGAGTAAACCCTTGTTCTTCATTAAAAATAGCGACAAACTTACCATGTCCAGCCTTGCGAAGTTCATCTAAACGATTATCACAGTCAATCGCTTGTCTGTAAGCGACCTGGAGGTTTTCTTTTAACTGTTGCATGACTTTGGTATACGGCATATACATCTCTAAATCTAACGGCACATTTTAGTAAATTATAAGGTTCAGCAATGGATGCAACAAGGAAAATACGCAATTGTTTAAATATGAAGATCACTTTAATGCATTGCATTGGCCGTGATGTCCTAAATTTTATGATGCAAGGCAAGCTAGTTTTATGGCTGATATTCGCCATACTTAGCGTGCCATTTTCTGCCAGTGCTGCACCTGAAGACAAACCGCCATTTTATAAAATCAGCTGGCATGGGCAATACGCTTTCTTACTTGGATCTATTCATGTCGGTAAAGCTGATTTTTATCCTATGGCTTCACCAATCGAGAAAGCTTTCGCCAATAGTACCGCTTTGGTGATTGAGGCTGATATAGAAAAAGCCGATACGGTAAGTCTGTTGGCACAATACGGCACAGCATCACCAGAGATGCAGCAAAAAGCACAGCAAAACACTGCTCATTACTGTCAAAAAATGCAGCCTTTGTGTAACGCTATTCAACCCTTTGCTCCGTGGCTACAAGCGGCACAGATTAGCATGGTACGTTTTGCTGGTTTAGGTTATACCGCTGAGCAGGGGGTTGATGCTACATTTTCTGCTAACCGCCAATCAAAAGCATTACTCGAATTGGAAAGTGTGGCCTTCCAATTTGAACTTATTTCCTCTTTTAAAGAAAAAACACAGTTACAAATGCTCGATGAAGCGGTTAATGCTACCGATCATGAAATGATCGAATTAATTCAAGCCTGGCGAACAGGAGATGAGGTCGGGTTAGCCGCTATTATGGAACAGCAAGCGGGTGATGAAGATGAACTGTTAAGTAAGTTATTGTGGCAACGAAATCATAGTATGAGCGATAAAATGTTACTGATGATGCAGCAACAATCAGATGAGCAACTATTCTTTATTATTGGAGCTGGTCATTTAGTAGGGCAACAAAATATACCTGATTTATTGCGTCAACAAGGGGCGACAGTACAGGCCTGTTGGCAACAGCGTTGCATTTAGTCTGTTAAGCCTAGTTGTTAAGGAAATTACATGCCTCAAGAACTAAACCATCAACTGAGAGTATCGTCAAAGAGTCAGGTGGGTTTGAGTGGTCATCAACCTATTATTCGAGTTGATCCAGGTGAGTTTTATATCTCTCAAGCAGATGAACTTATTTATACCCGATTAGGCTCGTGCGTTGCCGCCTGTATTTGGGATCCTGTTGCTGGCGTGGGCGGGTTGAATCATTTTTTAGTCCCAGAAAAGCGCTCGCAAAATGAGTGGAAAGAGTTAACCAGTTTTTCTTGCCGTTATGGTAATTGGGCTATGGAGCAATTAATTAACGCCATCATGTCTAAGGGGGGCAGTCGAAAACGCTTACAGGCCAAAGTGTTTGGTGGTGCGCAAATGACACCGCATATCAGCATACAAATAGGCCAGGCCAACATTGATTTTGTACGGCATTACCTTGGCTTAGAAAATATCCCTATTGTCAGTGAAGATATGGGCGGGATTTTGCCTCGTAAAGTGTTATTTCACCCTTTATCAGGTAAAGCTCTGATGAAGTCGCTGCCAATGAGTATTGTGTCTAAAGTGAATCATCAGGAGCAAGATTACCTGCAAGCATTAGATAAAAATGATCAAAGCACACAAAATGATATCGAGTTGTTTTAAGTTAAATCGCTTAGGGATTTTTAGCTAAAAAGTGCACATAGCGACCCAGCGATAAGTAGGGCTCTCGCTGTGAATAAAGCAACTCCATCTCTATTAACTGCTGAGTATCAAAATTTGGCGGTAAATGATGCTTTAAATAATCATTGATCACTCTGACACCCGACTGGCATATCATTGTAAGCTGCCATTGATTAAACCACTGACGCACATCCTCAATATACAATGGGTGTGTTGGGGTTAATCCCACCTTCTTTTTGACTTTCATATCACGCATAACATAGTCGAAATTGCCTGACACAAGGCTGTGAAAACGCATGGCTTCTTTGTTATAAAACATCAATGAAAATAGGCCTTGCGGTTTTAATAAGGTCAATAACCCCTGTAACGTGGTTTTGGCATCTATTAGCCATTCAGCCACAGCATGACATAAGATGATATCGAATTGACCGTGCTGTGCAGAACTAAGAGCCTGAATGGGGCTATGGACTAAGGTAATATTGAGTTGCACCTCAGACGCCTCGATTTGTTGTTTTGCTTGGGCAAGCATTTGCTCTGAAATATCGCACAACACGACTTCGTGCCCCATTGCCGCCAGTTTTTGGCTGAGAAAACCAAACCCACCGCCAGCATCAAGAATACGCAGTGGTTTATCACTTAAGGCTGCTATCTGCGGTGCAAGATCCCGCCACAATACAGCGGCTCTGATTTCACCTTTTGGTGTGCCGTAAATATTTTTAGCAAATTTCTGACTCAGTTTATCGAAGTTTTTATCTTGCACTGCAGCATTTCATTAGTAAAAAGAAGCGCTATTTTGCTACGACATTATTAGTCGGTAAAGCAAAATATAATCGGTAAAGTGAAATATGACCGCAAAGTTAACTTTGATTAATATAATTGCGCTTGTATTGTGCTAACAATTTCAATTTTGATGAAATTCTGCGTTATAATGCATCATTGTGGCGCAAACAGCGCCGTTTTGAAAAAGGGTATACACGTTGAGTTTCGATTACAAAATGGATTTAAAAGCGATGCCTTCGCTTTTTACACTTTATCGTAAAATATTTTTTAGTCGTAAGCCTGGTTGGGATCAAAAACCACTGCCAAGTATTGCGATACAAGCTGATAATGTAATGTTATCTGACGATAAGATCCGTCAATACGCCAACGTGTGTGGTTTTGATTTTAATGGCAAAGTCGTACCACCGACATACCTTTATGTGCAGGCTTTTAGATTGCATGCAGTGATATTTACCCATAAAGCGATTACCTTTCCTTTGTTAGGTATGATCCACCTTAAAAACAGTATTAGTGTATTTAGACCTGTTAATTGTAATGAAGTTTTTTCGGTTCAATGCCAGCTACTGAACAGCACCGAAACCGATGCTGGCTTAGAGTTTGTGCTGGAGTCGAATATCTATGTAGGTGATGAACTGGTGTGGCAGGCGCATTCAACTTATTTATATCGCATTGAATCGGCAAAACGTCGTCCTCGTCCGCCCCGCGCATCGGATATGGTCTGGAATGATGTGCAGCAATGGCGTTTAACCGAAGACCTTGGGCGTAACTATGCAAAAGCCTCTGGGGATTATAATTTAATTCACTTGCACCCATTATTGTCAAAACGTTTTGGGTTTGAAAGAGTGCTTGCCCATGGCATGTGGTCTAAAGCAAGATGTATGGCGCATTTGATGCAGTTTGTTGGCGAGCGACCTTTTAAGGTTGAAGTGGAATTTAAACTACCGGTATTTATGCCCTCTGAAGTCACCTTTGCATATGAGTCTCTAGAAAACGGTAAGCGTTTTGAGATGCGAGATGTCAAAGCTAAACGCCCACATTTATATGGACAAATGACCTATTTAGATTAGATTTGATTAGATTATTTGTTTTAAAAAGCACTCTACCGACATGGTCGATAGGGTGTTTTTTTATTGGCTAGGGCACACTGTGTCCCGTAGAGGCTTGCCATATACTAAACCACTGTTGCTTATCCAAAGTGAGGTTATCTGAAGCGACAGCGGTGCGAATACGTTCAATATTACCACTACCAATAATAGGTACAGGTTGACTCGGCAACATTTTTATCCAAGCATAAATAACTTGGCTAATATCTTTAGCGCCGACTTGTTCAGCAATTAAGGTTAAACAGTTTCTTAATCTCACGGCTTGTTCTGTTTGAGCACTGAATAACTCCCCACCACCTAAACATGACCAGGCCATAGGTCGAATACCTAATTGCTGACATTGATCTAGCACGCCATCGTGGATATGCGTCAAGCATTGAACTGAAACTTCAACTTGGTTGGTGATAAGCGGGAAACTTAATTTAGACTGCAATAAATTAAATTGCTGTGGCAAAAAGTTAGATACACCGAAATGCTTTACTTTGCCCTGGTTTTTTAATTGAAGAAAAGCTTCAGCAACTTCATCCGCTTGCATTAATGGATCGGGTCGATGGATAAGTAATGCGTCTAAATAATCGGTGTTAAGTGAGGTTAACGAGCGCTCAACACTCGTAATGATATGTTGTTTACTGGTGTCGTAGTGGTTTACATAACGATTATCAAAGCCACCAAACATGGGCTTAATGCCGCATTTGCTGATAATTTGCATTTTATCTCGCAGATGTGGCGCGATAGCTAGTGCTTCACCAAATAATGACTCACATTCATATACGCCGTAAATATCGGCGTGATCCATACTCGTTACATCTAATTCTAGATACTGCTCTATCAATGTCAGGCGTTGTTGAACATTCATGTTCCAAGCATTCATCCGCCAAAATCCAGCGACAAAACCTGAGAATTCAAAATGAGAAGCTATCATGTCATCCCCTAACTTGAGTGGCTTAATAATGAACACACCCATTAAAAAATGGGTGCGGAATATCTATCTATGTCTTGTATTACCTCAATAGAAGAATATCAATGCCTATTGAGGTTCAGTAACCCTATTTTTGATAAATATGTACATCGCGTTGTGGGAATGGAATGCTAATGCCTTCAGCATCAAAGCGCATTTTCACCGCGCGTGTGATATCCCAATATACATCCCAGTAATCATCTGGCGAAACCCAGGGTCTAACAATAAAGTCGACAGAGGATTCACCTAGCGTATGCAGCTTAACAATAGGTTCAGGAGTGGCTTGTACTTTAGGGTGTTGCTCAACAATGTCCTTTAAAATGGTTTCAGCATGTTCAATGTTATCGCTATAACTGATACCAAAAACCAAATCTACACGGCGCTGATGTTCGGCGGTGATGTTATTGATAGTATCGCCCCAAATCTTGTTGTTAGGCACAATCAGACGTTGGTTATCCAATGTTTTAATTGTGGTAGATACTAAGCTCATGTGACTCACTCGGCCTGTTACACCAGCTGCATTGATTAAATCACCCACATCGAATGGACGATAAATAAGGATCATCATGCCCGATGCAAAGTTAGATAACGTATCTTGTAATGCAAAACCAATAATCACACCCGCAATACCAAAACCGGCTAATAATGGTCCCAATTCAAACCCAAGTTGAGATAATGCGACTAATAAACCAATGGCAAATATGGCTTTACTGGATAATGAAATAAAGAAATCTTGTAATAGCTTACTAAATCTAAGTTTTGACGAGCTAACCGCTTTAGTGGCGATACGTGTTACGACCTTAGCAACCAGACTGCTTAAGAAAATGATTAAGGTAAAGACCACAATTTTGAATGTCACACTTGGGCCATTGTCTAGCGCTTGATCTTTAGCAACATTCATCCAATCTTCAATTAGGCTTGAAGCTACATTAAAGTTCAATACATCTTGAGTAATATCGCCCGACACACTGAACAGGGTTTGCTTTATATGTGCGGTGTCGATTTGTAACTGGTCTAGCAGTTCAGCAGCAATAGATAAACTGGTACTGTTTTGCTTGAGGCGTTCTTTTAAATTACTCACTCGCATTTTTTGTTCTGCACTAATGTCTATACCAGCAGCGGTCGCTTCGGCTACAGCATTTTGCAGTTCATTTTGAGTGTAGGTCACTAGGGTTTGTAGTTTATCCGCACGAACGATCAATCTTTGACGTAATGCTTGTTTAATATTACTGACATCAATATTGACCTTTTCAGCCCAATTGATGGTTTGTAACTCAGCTTTAAGGTAATGATCGCGTTCAAACTCACGTGCAGATACTTGCAATAATATCGCTTCGTCATCACTTGAATTTGTCACTGAGCTTTTTAGACGGATAATATCGTTATTGAGGTAATCACCGACTTTGTCTAAAAACGCGAGCTGTGATTGCACTAATGGGGTCACAAAGGCGTAATCAATATTTTCAGCTTTGACCAACTCATCTATTATGCTGCGTAACTCTATGGTTTTATTTTCAATTCTGTATTCAGCAATAGATTTAATTTCACCTTTCGATTGAGGTAATAAATTAACATCTTCTTGGATCATTGCTGTCAACGATGCAATTTTTTGCTGAGTATCAGCACTGACTTGAGATACCTGCTCAGTCGCTTGTGCTGGTATGGCAGGGGGTTCAGCGTTGACGTTAGTTGCCCCGAAAAGGCAGGCTAGGGTTAATCCTAGAGTCAGAACCATGTTACGCATATCGATTTTCCTGTGAGTCGTCTGGCATTTAAGCCGATTTTATAAATAAGAAACTGATAGGAATAATCATAAAGTGTTTGTATTGCATTACCAATAAGCTTTTGGCATTAACGCGAAGTTTACCGCATAATACCCCGCAGGATCAGGCGTCACCATTGAAAAAGCATGCATGTATCTCTTTGTTGGACGTTATTATCATTATTAGATTTAATCAAAAGGATTCAATATGTTATTGCAGTGTGCTTATTGTCATAAAAGCTTTTCGGTGGCAAAGGTAACTCAAACCCGTGGCAAGGGAATTGGTGCGCAAATTCAATGCCCTAAATGTCAAGCTTGGTTGGGACGACATAAAAGTCTTACTGTAGGAAAAATAGCGGGCTTTTATATTGCAGCCTTTGCTGGAGTAGCTGGATATTTTATGGATAACGTGATGCACATTGTTACCCCAACAATTATCTTAGGAGTGATATTGGTTGGGGTTATGCATATAATGGATCATTTAATTTTGATAGAGGCGCCAGAAGATGCCTCGTCACAAGATATATAAAATAATCAGGAAATGACCTGCTCTTGGCTAGCCAAGGATGCTTCAACCCAATAAATTCCGCCTAGCACAACAACACCAATTACGATCATGGTGATGATAATGCCGATGTTTTCACGTAGAAAGTTAGCCATGGTCAGTCCTCGTCTTACAAATTACCAGAATATGCTGTAATTTTACGGAGATGAGCTTAAGTTTATCTTAAATCTCGGCGGCCGCTGGTGTAATTGTCTGTGAGTGCACAAAAACAGCCAAAAAGTGATTTGTAACAATCTAGAGGTTGCTTTTTTTTGCGGGTCTTCTAGAATTGTGGCCTTTATTCCACCACCTCTGATTCAGGTATATCTGTGAGATTGAGCATTCAGTTGAAGCAACATATTACTATTTGGCTTTGTGCCATATTGGTGGTATTGGCTTTTGCTGCGTCAAATCACAGTGCCCAGCATCATCAAGATGGTGTAAATTCTCATCACTGTACCTTGTGTTTTCACCAGCACCAGCTGAACAAAACACTGACTTCCTTTTCGTTTTCTATTCCGATTCAAAAACAACAATATCAAGTTGATGATGTTATTTTTTCTGATTTTGAATCTGTCAGCCAGTTTTATTATCACAGTCGCGCCCCTCCTTCCGTCTCGTAAACCCACAAAAAATTATTATTGATTATTTTATTGAATCGTCAGCAACGTTTGCTTTGGCGATCGTGAGTTTATGGTTTTAGCGCCGTTTTAATCGGTTGCGCTAAAACGTAGGAGAATGTATGTCTGTTTTAAAAACACCTTTATCATTAGTTGCTATCGCCTGTGCTTTTGCCCCAATCATTGTAATGGCTGAAGATTCAAGTTTAACTAACCCTAATATCAGTGCTGTTCTTGATGGTTATTATCAAACGGGTGATAGAGGCCTAGATGGTCGTGGTGAAGGGTTTGGGCTTGGAGAAACTGAATTAGCAATCAGTGCCAATATTGATGATTTGTTTTATGGCAAAATGACTGCCATTCTTGCTGTTCATGATGATGAAACAGAAGTCGAATTAGAAGAAGCCTTTATTCAAACAATGGGTTTGGGTGCCGGTTTTGATATTCGTGCAGGTCGCTTTTTATCAGATGTAGGTTACTTGAACAACCAACACCCACACTCGGATGCCTTTGTTGATCGTCCAGGTGCTTACCGAGCCTTTATGGGCGGTCATTACTTTGATGACGGTGTTCGCTTAACCTATGTTGCGCCAACAGAGTTATTTTGGACCATGGGCGTAGAGGTTTTTAAAGGTAGTAAAATGCACGCTGCTGAAGAGCATTACGACCATGACGACCATAGCATGGAAGAAGAACATGCTGAGCGTGATTACAAAACCATTGGTGTTTACTCGGCTTTTACTAAGCTAGGTGGTGATATTGGTGTCTCTAGTTCTTGGCAATTAGGGTTAAGTTACTTGCGTAACGAAAATGGTATGGGCTTCATTGAAGAAGAAGGTGATCATGAGCCGCATATTGAAGCAGAGGATGATCATAGTGGTCATAACCATAATGCTGCTTTCACGGGTGAAAACACCTATATTGCTGATTTTGTCTTTAAGTGGGCACCAGATGGTAACTATAAATATCAGCATTTAACATTAAGCGGTGAATATTTTCGCGTCACTGATATTTTCTCATTTGAAGAGCATGAACACGACCACGATATTTTAAGCACTGAGAAGAGTGATGATTATCATCAAGGCTGGTATGTCAGCAGTGTGTATCAATTTAGCCCAAATTGGTCGGCAGGTTTACGTTATGGTGAAGTGGATACTCATGAAGCACATGGTGATCATTTAGATTCTCAAAAGTTAAAAGAAACGGAATTGAGCCTTGCGTGGCATCACAGTCATTTCTCTACCGTTCGCTTACAGTATACCAACCAGAAAGGGACAAACTTTGATGGGTTCGAAGATGATAACATCATCACTCTTCAATACGTTATGACATTAGGAGCTCACGGTGCGCATCAATTCTAAACTGATAAAAGCTGCTGCGGGATTTGCTGCATTAGTCTGCTCATCTGCGGCTCATGCCCAGCTAAATGTATTTGCCTGTGAGCCTGAGTATGCTTCGTTAGCCAAATCTTTAGCCCCTGATGCTGATGTGTATTCAGCAACAACAGCGATGCAAGACCCGCATCAAGTGCAGGCTAGACCTAGTTTGATAGCTAAAATGCGCCAAGCAGACTTAGTCGTCTGTGCTGGCGCGGATTTAGAGATAGGCTGGCTGCCAATGCTGCAAATGAAAGCATCAAATCGCAAGGTTCGTTCAACTGACGAAGGGTTATTTTATGCCGCAGAGCATACTCAAACCTTAGATCAATTGGACAACGTTGATAGGTCAATGGGGGATGTGCATGCCAAAGGTAATCCTCATTTACATTTTGACCCAAACAAAATGCTTGAAGTGGCTGAAGGTTTATCGGCGAAATTAATACAATTAGACCCGCAAAACAAAACCCAGTATGAAACGGCTTTCACACGTTTCAGTGAGCAGTGGCAAGCTAAAATTCCACAATGGCAAGCTCAAGCTGAGACATTGAAAGGTAAAAAAGTGATCGCTTATCATTCTAGCTTTCGCTATTTATTTCAATGGACTGGAATTGAACAAGTGGCAGATCTTGAGCCTAAGCCAGGTTTAGCTCCCACAAGTAGTCATTTAGCCACCTTACTTGCTCGTGCTGAAAAGGGCGATATTATGGCGATTATCGTTGCCTCATATCAGGATGAGCGAGGGGCAAATTGGTTAGGTGAACGTGCCAATTTACCTGTACTAACCTTGCCAATGTCAGTAGGTGGCAACGAACAAAGTACCGATTTAATTAGTCTTTACGATAACGTGTTGGTGCTATTGAACGGGGTGCAATAGCCTATGTTTGATATTGAGCTAGTCTCTATCCTGTTACCTGCCTTTGTGGCAGGTTTGTTGGTGCTTTCAACCCATGTGGTTTTAGGGCAGCAGGTGTTAAAGCGTGGCATTATCTTCATTGATTTAGCCATAGCACAAGTTGCGGCATTGGGCGCCATTGTGTCGCACATTGACCATGATATTGAACAGTTGCCTTTTTCACACGTGTGGATGCCAGCGTTGTTTGCTTTAGCAGGTGCAGGAGTCATTGCTTGGATGGCAACTAAGTTTAAAGGCGAGCTTGAAGCATTTATTGGCTGCTTTTATGTTTTGAGTGCGGTGGGGGCCATGTTGTTGTTGGCTAATGATCCCCATGGTGCTGAATTATTAAAGCAGTTAATGTCAGGGCAAATTCTATGGGTGAGTTGGTCGCAATTATTGTTACCAGCTATTGTTTCTGCGTTGATATTAGCGGCAATAGCCATTAAACCTGATTTGCTAGATGGGATTAGCTTTTACTTTTTATTTGCTATGGTCATTACCTTATCTGTTGAGTTAGTGGGGGTATATCTTGTATTTAGTACGTTAATTTTACCTGCATTAGCTTTAAACAAATATTTAGGAAAAGCCAAGTTAGCGTTAGCTTACGGTGTTGGGGTAATAGGGTATATCTTTGGCTTGGCATTATCTGCCAGTTATGATCTCCCTAGTGGTGCAGCGATTGTGGCCACTCTTGCGATAAGTGCCCTTTTGTTTAGGATGACCATATCTCGCATTAATCAGTCCAACGCAGAGGTAACCCGTTAGGCAGCAATTCAGTAACCTTCTTAGGCGAAATCGACATGTTTATTCGGTTTCGCCTTTTTCAGCTTACACATGTATGCAAAATTGATTGAGTCAATTTGCAGCCCTCGTTATACTGTCGCCAATTAATCTGCAGGAGTCTGTTGTGCTGCTAATCGCTCGTTCGTTAATACTAGGCATACTATTGTTTTTAGCTTTTGTTTTTGCAATGGTTTTATGTATCGTCCGCCCAATGCATCGTGACAATGTTCACGTGATAGCAAAAATATTTGCTTCCGTATCCCCTGTGCTAGGTATCAAGGTTATTACCCGCCATGTACAACCTGATGTGGTTAATGAGCAAAACATTTACCTGGGCAATCACCAAAACAATTTCGATTTATTTACCCAAACCTCAGCGGTACCTAAAGCCACGGTGAGTTTAGGCAAAAAAAGTTTGGCGTGGATGCCGTTGTTCGGCCAAATTTACTGGCTGACAGGCAATATCCTAATCGATCGCAAAAACCGTTCTAGTGCATTTGATACCATGGCTAAAACCGTGAAAAAAATGCAACAGAAATTGCTTTCTGTATGGATTTTTCCTGAAGGAACCCGTTCTCGAGGACGTGGATTATTACCGCTTAAGGTTGGTGCATTTCATACCGCTATCGCGGCTCAAGTGCCTGTTGTACCTGTATTAGCATCTTGCCAAAAGCACATTAAAATGAATCGCTGGAACAATGGTGTGGTGATTGTTGAAATGATGGCACCCATCGCGACGCAAGGATTAGATAAAAACGACGCTAAAACTTTTGCGACTCAAGTGCACGGGATTATGGCAAAGCGTTATGAAGAGCTAAATCAAGAAGCCGCAGCATTAATGGCTAAACCTAACGCTTAAGTTAAAGTATAATAGTCAGATTAATTTTTTATAGTTACGTTATTCGGAGTATTTCATGTCTATCGAGCGTCAGTTAAAAGAGCAGTTAGCCGAAAATCGCGAAATTGTTGAAGCCCTTATGGCTGATGGTTCAGAACCTGATGCTGAATACACCATTGAGCATCATTTTTCATCAAGCAACTTTGACCGCTTAGAAAAAGCGGCTGTTGATGCCTTTAAACTCGGTTTTGAAGTCAATGATGCTGAAGAAATGGAATTGGATGACGGTGAGATTATCTTCTGTTTTGATGCCATAGCGTATCATAAGCTAGAAGTGCCTTTACTGGATAAAGCTTGTGAGCAATTGCTTGCGCTTGCTGCAAAGCAAAAAGTGGATTACGACGGCTGGGGCACATACTTTGTCGGTGATGTTGAAGATGACGACGAAGATGAAGATGAAGATGAAGATGAAGATGACGAATATGATGAAGATAGTGCGCAAATGCATTAATACTATCTCAACTGATAGCAGAAGATAGTCGATACAAAAAACCACTCAATGAGTGGTTTTTTAGTAGTTATATCAAGGTGATTTAGTTTTGAGTAGTAAATACAACACTTTGATTACGACCATTTTGTTTGGCTTGATATAAGGCTTTATCGGCACCCGATAACCACACAGAACTATTGTCACTATTAGGCTTTATTTCATTAATACCTAAGCTTACTGTGACTTTAATAATGCGGTTATCACAAATAATTTCCGACGCTTCTATTTTCTTTCGTAGTCGCTCGGTGAAATACAGGGCATCAGTATCACCTGTTTTAGCTAACACAATAGCAAACTCTTCACCGCCATAGCGGCCAGCACAATCCGTTTCACGTAACGACTGCTTTAACAGATGGGCAATATGTTGGATGACTTTGTCACCGGCAGGATGACCATATTTGTCGTTTATCTGTTTGAAGTTGTCGATATCGATCATGATTAAAGAAGCTTGATCTTGATAACGAGCAAAGCGTTCAAACTCCCGCTCCATGCACTCTTGCCAATGTCGACGGTTATGCAATTGAGTTAAGCCATCGGTTTGGCTTAACTCTTCAAGCTGTTGATTCATTGCTTTAAGTTGTAGCTTGTTCACTGCAATGTCACTGACATCATAAACAATAATACTGATGTGGGTGATGCTGCCAGTTAGCGATGCTAAAGGGAGCAAGGTAATGTTTTGGTACATAAAATCAGCTCGCCCGGTAATTGGGCGATAGTTTTTAAATTTAAACACGTACGGACGTTGTTCCCAGCTAATAAAGGTACGGTTTTTGAGTAAAAAAACCGATTCCATTTTTTGTTTTAACCAGTCCGCAGGGATGTCGGGTAACTCTGTGAAAAGATTTTTTCCTTTGATGGAATTAGGCGAAATACCGCTATGGTTTTCCATAAAGCCATTCCACAATTGGATGTTGTAATTACGATCAAGCACTATCAAACCGACTTCAATGGTTTGCACCATATCGATAAGCCAGTGAAGTTCATTCATCGCATCGAGATCATTTGACATATTAGCAATATCCAATCTTTAATCGAGAAGATAACCAAGCTTAAAGTTAAGCGTGGGTATCGAATCTTCGGTAAATAGAAGTAGTAAGTCGCATTGGATATTGTAATCTTCAATACGGTAATTAATTTCCATGGCAAGGGTGCGTTGCCATTTTTCAGAGCTGGCATGAATAAGATCGTTAACGGTACAGTGTTGCCCCAAAACTACAGGGTGACTTTGGCTGAATTTCATATCCAGCTGCTCTGATATACCACTTAAAAATGCGCCGATAAGCACGTTACCAGTGTCAATTAGCACTTCTACTTCGGTATGGGTTTCTTCTTCGCGATTAATTTTCATAAGCTTCGCCATATCGGCAAAACTTGAATCATGGAAGAGTAATAAGGCTTCACCAGCAACACCTGCGCCAATAAATCCCTGACACAGAGCTGAGATAGTCGATGATTCTTCCGTTGCTTTTAACGCCATAGTCAGCTCACTGACTTCAAGTACATTAACATTCGGAATAGGCAACACTACAAACACATCAAGTAACTTAGCAAGAAGATCTGCAGCACGTCCCATAGCCACGTTGGCTATCTCTTGGCAGGCATCTCTAAGGTCAACTTTGACCATAGGTTGAGTATCGGCTTCGATACCTTGAGTTAGGGTTAATATGCCATATTCTTGCAAAATATTGCTGATGGCATCTGCGCTAACAGGTTTTTGAATGAAATCTAACGCCCCTAAGGCTTTTACGCGTTCATGGGCTTTAATTTGAATGTCACCCGACACCACGATAATTAGTGCGGGTAAATCTTGTTGTTGAACGGTTGCCAATACTTCATAACCGTCCATGACTGGCATGTTTAAATCGAGAAATACGATTTCGCCTTTACCCGCTCGAATAGCGTCAAGGCCTTCAGCACCATTAGTGGCAAACGTCACTTCTACATCCCAATCTTTTGGGAGTGTTCGCGCCATTTGTTTTCTGGCTAATGCAGAGTCATCACATATTAATACGGGAATGGTCATCTTGACTTGTTGTCCTTATTTCGCCCTAGATAAAGAATGTACTGCTGAATAAAATCAATCGCTAACACTTTTAGGGCGTTCATTTATTATTATAAGACGTTTTATCTTATCTTTTATTCTAGGATACTCATCAATAACATGCGAAATTAATCTGATTTTCATGTTAAATATGATTGATATAGGCATCCAAGCATGGGGTTATGTAACCTTTTGCTCTCATAAATCTCATTTTGCAGAGGTCGGCAAATTGAGGGTTTAATGGTAACAACATGGAGTGCCATTTAATTGACTATGGTCAATTAGTCGACATGTTATAACTATTAGCAAAATACAACAAACATGATAGTCTAAAATCTGGACTGACCAGTAAGGAAATATTTCATGACAACGGAATTAGTGACGCTCGATATTCGAGATGGTATTGCTTATGTTTGTTTAAATCGACCAGAAAAAATGAATGCGCTTAACTATGCTATGTTTGTCGCTATAGATAAGACTATCAAACATATTGCCAAAAATCGCAATATCAAAGCCGTTATTGTTTCGGGAGCGGAAGGCAATTTTAGCTCTGGGTTAGATGTCAAAAGTTTAGCTAATGACCCTATTAAAGGCATTCCTTTATTGTTCAAATGGTTACCTGGTAATGCCAATTTAGCACAACGAGTTTCAGTTGGATGGCAACGTTTACCTGTACCTGTTATTGCGGTACTGCAAGGCTGTTGTTATGGCGGCGGAATGCAAATTGCACTCGGTGCCGACGTTAGAATTGCCGAGCCAACCACGCGTTTATCCATTATGGAAGCCAAATGGGGCTTATTACCTGATATGGGCGGACTCGCGAGTTTAAGGCAATTAATGTCGAAAGATAAAGCACTGCATTTAACCTATACCGCGCAAGTGTTAGAAAGTGAGCAAGCATTAAATTTGGGACTGGTTTCAGAGGTGGTAAATGATGCCATGACTCGCGCGCAGACACTTGCTGAGCAATATATGCAGACATCGCCCGATGCCCTCGCAGCGATTAAACACAGTATTAATCGCAGTTGGAGTGGTTCGATTAGACAGTTATTAAGTCGTGAATCATTAAGCCAGATAAAAGTGTTAGTAGGTAAAAATCGTGTTATCGCGGCGATACGTCAAACTAAAGACCCTAAAAAGCCTTACCGTCCAAGGCAAGGCTGGTGGTGATCGCGTCACTCATCAACACACCCTAAGTGTTCAACCTAGGTCACCATACTTTACCAACAAGTATGCTGCGAGGAAGTGTTATCGATTGATAACACTTCTTGAAAAGCCTTCAATCCGCGTTAATGCCTCTTCCCAGCCCCCTGAATTGTCTAAGTCTAAGCTCAAATAATACTGGCGATAGTACTTAGTCGGTTTGACGCTATTATATTGCTTGCGGATAGGCGCATTTTCTAATGCCAATGGATTAGCATCATTGGAGATTAAATCCAGTATTGGCACTGACATCATCACCAATTGTTCAGCAATCGGTTTACGTTGAGCAGATTTCTCTATCAGTTGTTCATATTCTCGATAGGGATTAACCAGAATAACTAAATCAGGGGTCGGGATTTTTTTCTCGTATAACAAATTGGTGATCATGCCTGCGCTATCGTCAAAGGCAATAATCATTCTTGCTCCTGGATAGGGTTGTCCTAACGTGGTTAGTTGGTTAAGCGCTTCAGTTAAATTAGCTTGCTGAAAATTTCTTAGTTCCAGTAATTGTTCAGAATTGTATTTAGGCACAGCCTGGTTTGCCTTTAAGGTTAGCTGAGCCTCACCAGCTTTTTTGATTTCTTCACTTTCAGTCATAAAGTTAGGGCGATATAAACCTTTAGGTGGGGTTAAGCTCAGCGTCGCCCAACCTTTAGCATTTAATTGATGGCGTAAAAAACCACTGAGTCCCAAACTTTGAGCTTGTGTATCCGATGCGCCAACTATAATGGCTAAGCCAAGTTGTTGTTTGCCGCTCCAGGATCTCAACAAAACCTCAGCGGGTTTACCGTCTAAGGTGATGGTCTGAATTTCAGCGGCTGGGATTGGGGTAAAATCGACTTGCGCCAACAGTAAACTTGGCATTAATAACAGACTCAATAATAAAAGCGATAAAGTACGTAGTGGGCGCAAATTAACCTCTTTGCTGAAGCGTCGTTAGGGTTTTGATAATCTTGGTTATCAATCGTTTGTGTCATCAATCATAGCTTAATCTACTAAAAAAATAAGCACATGCCGGTTAATCGGTCATGTGCTTATTGTTATTAGGCGCTTACCTCAGTTGAAAGGTGTTACACGTGACTTACTAATACCATTCGGATCGCATCAAGTTGTAGCTGACTATCGTCAATGTAATCATTCAGCTCATTGATTTGATTGCGAATATAATCTAATTCAGCATCACGTATGTTGGGGTTAACCGCTTTAAGTGCTTCAAGACGGTTTAATTCAGCGCCTAATTGATGGCTCATTTTATCTTTTGCTGCTGCAACTAATGTCGATAACGCCGTTTGAGCATGGGTTTCACCATGGGCAAATAGCGGATGCAATATCGGTTGAGAGGCATTGACTAATTTACTGGCAATATGACGATTAACCGCACTGAGCTGCTTATCAAAACTCTGATAATCGACTTTGTCTGACATGTTATTGCCGCTTTTATCCAACAATATACGAATAGGCGTTGGCGGCATATAACGGTATAGCTGGGTTGATTTAGGCGCTGAAGCATCTGCCATGTAGATAAGTTCTAAGAATAAAGTACCAGCAGGTAAGGCTTTATTTTTCAATATCGCGACACTTGTGGTACCCGTTTCTGAACCTGTGATCAAATCTAGGCCGGTTTGCACAATAGGATGCTCTTGCGAGATAAACGCAATATCATCACGCGATAATGCGGTGTCGCGATCAAACGTTACCGTTACGCCATCTTCAGGTAAACCTGGATAAGTAGGGTAAAGCATGTGCTCACTTGGGCGTAATACTATGGTATTTTCACCACTGTCTTCTTGATCAACACCTATGATGTCCCACAAGCGAATCACACTACCGATAAGATCCGTACTACTGTCATTATCAGCCAGACGTTTGATCAGTGCATTGGCACGTTCACCGCCATGTGAGTTGATTTCTAATAGCTTATCGCGACCTTGTTCCATCGCATGCTTGAGCTGTTTATATTGTTGTTGAGTATGATTCAGTAACAAAGTGAGCGCATCTTGATCATCATTGGCCAGAACTTGGGTCAGCTCTTCTGCAAATTGATTAAACAATACGTGTCCGCTAGGGCAAGTGAGTTCAAACGAATTTAAACCATCATGATACCAACGCATTAAGCGCTCTTGTGCGGTACCGGCTAAGTAAGGTAAATGAATTTGAATATCATTTTTTTGGCCAATACGGTCTAAACGACCAATACGCTGTTCAAGTAAATCAGGATTGAGTGGTAAATCAAATAGTACTAAGTGGCTGGCAAACTGGAAGTTGCGACCTTCAGAGCCAATCTCAGAACAGATCAGTGCCTGTGCGCCGCCTTCTTCCTGCGCAAAGTAAGCACCCGCTTTATCACGTTCGATAATTGACATTCCTTCATGGAACACCGTAGCTTGAATACCTTCGCGGGTACGTAATGCTTCTTCAAGGCTTAATGCCGTTTCCGCTAAACTAGCGATGATCAGCACTTTTTTACTGCGGTGACTTTTAAGGAAACCAATTAACCAGTCTACGCGAGGATCAAACTTCCACCATGAGCTGTCATTCTCAAAAGCCTGATATAGCTTTTCAGGGCTTAACGCTTGCAAGGCTTTGGCTTCAGGTGTTTTGGCTCCACCCATCATGTCGTTGACGCGCTGAGCGGTAACATATTGTTCCGGCATCGTTTGTGGGTAAGCATTAAAATGACGCTGCGGGAAGCCTTTTACAGATGCGCGACTGTTACGGTAAAGCACTCGGCCAGTACCATGACGGTCTAACAACTCTTGCAATAATTCATCGCGGGCTTCCTGTTGTTGACTGGCATCAACATCGCTGGCCTGAATCAGACGAATATTAGGCTCAATATCTTTTTCTGATAATAGCTCAGTTAAGCTATTGATAGCTTCCTGGCTTAACTTACCTTGAGATGCTAACGCGTGGGCGGCATCGGCCACATCTTTATAGCTATCTTCTTCTGTTAAGAATGCGTCGTAATCATAAAAGCGATCGGGGTCAAGTAAACGCAAGCGGGCAAAGTGACTTTGATGGCCTAACTGATCTGGCGTTGCGGTTAACAGCAGTACCCCAGGCACTACTTCGCTGAGGGCTTCAACGATTTTATAAGCTCGGCTAGGGGCATCTTCAGACCATTCTAAATGATGCGCTTCATCGACCACTAATAAATCCCAGTCGGCATCTAATGCTTGATCAAGGCGTTTCTTTTTACGTAGTAGTTCAAGTGAACAAATGACTAATTGTTCAGTGTAAAAAGGATTGTCGTTATCAGCATAGGCTTCAACACAACGGTCTTCATCAAAAACCGAAAAACGTAAATTAAAGCGGCGAAGCATTTCAACTAACCACTGATGACGCAAGGTATCAGGCACAATCACTAATATACGTTCAGCACGGCCGGTAAGCAGTTGTTGATGGATAATTAATCCTGCTTCAATGGTTTTACCTAAACCGACTTCATCAGCCAGTAACACGCGAGGTGCGTAACGACGGCCAACTTCATGGGCAATCCATTGTTGGTGAGCGATTAAGCCAACACGCGGACCTTGCAGCCCCAGTAAATCGGAGGTGGCGAGTTTATGACGCAGTAATTGACATTGATAACGCACACCAAAACGTTCTAAACGATCGATTTGCCCTGCAAACAGGCGATCTTGCGGCTTATTGAAACGAATATTATGACTTAATAATGTTTCCCTCAAACTCACCTTTTCTTGGGTTTCACTGTGGATCCCGTGATAAACGATAATTTGATTTTTTTCTTCAACTTCTTCAACAGTAAGTTGCCAACCATCACCACTTTCAATGTTATCGCCAGGATTAAATATTACCCTAGTGAGTGGCGCATCAGTACGGGAGAACATGCGGTTCTCGCCTGTTGCAGGAAATAATAATGTGACCATACGGCCTTCAACTTGCACAACAGTGCCTAATCCAAGTTCTGACTCGGTATCACTGATCCAGCGTTGACCTAAAGCAAACGGCATTTTTAATTCTCATGTTTGAAGCGGGGAAACAAAAAGGGGGCGTATATTATCGTAAACCCACCCAGATTTAAAATTTTAGCACTTAATTTAACGGATATTTTCAAAATATCGGCCCAAGTGTCATAGGGGTGTCATCAAGCCTCCATATAAATGTCATGTAGCAGGTAACAAATAGTTGAGCTTTTGCTAAGCCACTGCCATATTTAAAGGGTGATGTTTACAAACTGCTCATTCAAAAATAAGGTCTTAAGTAAGGCCATTGTTAGCAGATGAATTTGATAAATCAGCACAGCGGAGGCGCCATGGAACTAAACGACAGAAAGTTGTTTGTATTGGATACCAACGTGTTACTACATGAACCATTAGCGATTTATTCGTTTAAGGAACATGACGTAATTGTCCCTATGACAGTATTAGAAGAACTGGATAGCATAAAAGATAGAAAGCGCGATGTGAGCAGAGATGCCCGGGTTGCGATTAGGGCCTTAGAAGACATCTTAGGCGGTTCAACCACCCCAGAACAAATTATTCAAGGTGTACCTTTACCCAGTAGAGAGGGCCACTTAGACGCATCAGGCAGTTTATCCATTTTCCCCGACCACCAAATTGACTTCACCATGGGCGCTTTACCTGGTGACAATAATGATAACCGTATTATCAATACCGCGCTTTACCTTCAAAAGCAGCATCATCCCCGCACCGTTGTGTTAGTCACTAAAGACATCAACATGCGCCTAAAGGCCAAAGGTGCGGGTATTGAGCGAGTTGAAGATTACCGTACCGATCAGCTTATCGATGATATTCGCTTTCTTGCCAAAGGCTTTTATCAGTTCGATGGCGACTTTTGGAGCCAAGTCGATAAAGTCTCGACAGACAGAGTCGGACGTCACACTGTGCACCAAGTCCCCCTTGAGCATTTAGGAAAAGAGCCGTTTTATATAAACCAGTATTTGATAGATGAAGCATCTGATTTTTGTGGCAGAGTAGCTGCTAAAAATGATAGCCAACTGGATATCATCGACCGCGGACGTGAGCGGTTAATGCACCATGAAGCATGGGGAATTAAGCCCAAAAATATCTATCAAGGTATGGCCCTAGATGCACTGCTAGACCCTGATATTGAATTGATTATTTTAACCGGCCCAGCGGGATGTGGCAAAACCCTACTCGCGATGGCCTCGGCACTTGAATTAGTGATAGAGAAAAAACGCTACGACAAAATTATTGTGACCAGAAACACTCCAGACATTGCTGAATCAATCGGATTTTTACCCGGCACCGAAGAGGAAAAAATGGCGCCCTGGTTAGCGGCCATCACAGACACATTAGAAGTGCTGCATAAAAACGATGTTAACCCAACTGGTAGCGTGAATTACATTATGGAAAAAGCCAATATTCAGTTCAAATCGATTAACTTTATGCGTGGGCGCTCTATTCAAAACTCTGTGGTCATTTTGGATGAATGCCAAAACTTAACCGCATCGCAGATAAAAACCATGATCACTCGAATGGGAGAAGGTACAAAGTTAATCTGTAGTGGTAATTTAGCGCAAATCGATACCACTTATTTAACGGCAGTCACATCAGGTTTAACCTACATAGTTGAGCGTTTTAAGGATTTTGAAGGCAGTGCGAATGTGTATTTAAATGGCGTAGTACGTTCACGCTTGGCGGAATTTGCTGAAGAGCATCTTTAAGCAACTTAGTATGATGGCTTAACAACAACCAAAGTAGAAAATTAAGGCTACAATAATCCTTGTAGCCTTAGTTTTATCACTGCATTTTGTCGTTTGTTCTTGATTAGCTTGATCTAGCTCCACCTAATCGAAATAGATTTAGATTAAAGCGTGTGATTGCGACTATGTTCCTGATAATATGAACCTTGTCTTAATTTATTGCGTGCGTGATAGCCTACTCTGATATTACGCCGACACCTGCTCCTGAATAAAAAGGCGCTGTCGCAAAGGGTATGGAATGAAACCAACAGAGCCAGATTTACAGCTAAAATCACCGATCCAACGTAACTATAACCGCGCGGTTTTTTACACCTATATTGGTGTAATCGTTATGTCATTAATTTCTGCGGCCATTTTTTATGAACGCCAGAAAGAAGTGCAAATAGAACAGCGTGAAGATCAGGTTGCCCGTCACGTTTTACAAATCGATTTATTACTTGAGTCCAGTATTCGTGCCGTAAAAAGTTTACGAGATGTCGCCATTGATCATCTGCGCTTAGGTGAGCAAGTGCGTAAAGATCGCCTGCCTCAATATGAAAAGTTTAATGCTGACGGCCAATATTTCAGTCTCGAACCCAACTATGTCAAAAGTGGTGAACCCTTTACCAACATGGGGCGCATCACGGGTATGGGCTCACTCGACGGCCGCAGCGAGCAATTTTATCAAGAGCTAGAAATGCTCTTTGAATTATCGCTTTCCTTCCCTGTCGCAAAAGAGGCAGCGCCAAAAGCCTCGTCAATTTATTATGTATCCAAGCGAAAAATGATGTCTTACTTCCCCTGGAATAATAGCGATCAGCGCTTTAGGGAAGAACAATTAAACAAACAGCAATTTCAATTAGCGACCCCAAAACTTAATCCCCAGCGCAATGCGTTTTGGAGCCCCGCTTACGTGGATGGTGGACAGCAGGGGTTATTAACCACTTTGGGCTTACCGGTTTATCTTGAAGATGATTTCATCGGTACCATTAATCTGGACATGACCTTAGCGTCACTTGCTAAGCAAATTCGTACATATTTCAAAATGCCGGGCACAGTTATCCTGTTGGATCAACAGAATAATATCTTATCCCACAGTGATTTTGACTCTAATGAAATGAACCGGGTCTACCACATTAGCCAACGTATTCCGGCAGAATTACATTCATTATCTGAGTCTGAATTGTTTGATGCCCATGAAGGAATTTTACGAAATGGCCATTATATTCACTCGGTGGCATTGCATAATGCCCCTTGGCGCTTGTTGTATATTCAAGAAGAAGGCGCACTATTTAAAGACTCGTGGGAAAAGCTACAGCTGACGTTTATTATGGTGGTATTGGCGCTGTCGGTGTTGGTTACCATAGTGCATTGGCAAACTCGCCGCGCCTTCGTCAGCCCAGCTTCTAGACTATTGACCCATTTGGAAGCTTGTTCACAATCTCCTTTAGCACCACCAGAAAAAATGAGCCCAGGTTGGGAGCCGTGGTTTTTACTGGTCAGTCGTATTTTTGAAGAGAACCAGCAATATACACGTCACTTGGCCGAGCAGAACAAACGTCTTGATAACTTAGTGGCTAGCCGTACCCAAAGGCTACGTGACACCACTGAACGTCGAGAACGAGAATTTGCGTTATTAAGGTCGTTAATTGACTCCTTACCAGAAGCAATTGTCTTTAAAGACAAAGAGGGAAAATACCTTGGGTGTAACAAGTCAGCTGAGCGCATGTTAGGCGTGAATGAAAGCGATATTATTGGCTTAACCACAGGTGACTTTACCAGCCCAGAACAAGGTAAACGTATTCTGGCTGAAGACAAAAAAATCTTAGATGATAAAAACTCTTTACAGTACAAAGAGCGCATTGAGATTGCCGGCAAGCCGGTATTACTTGATGCCTTTAAATTACCGTTTTATAACCGCCGTAATGAATTACTTGGGTTAATTTCTATTTGGCGAGACATCACCCGCGAGTACGAGTCGGCTGAGCAACTGCGTTTATCAGAAGAGCGTTACCATATGGCGATGGATGCGGTAGAAGATGGTTTGTGGGATTGGTATATAGATTCAGAACAAATTATTTGTAACCCTGCTTTTTACTCAATGCTGGGTTATAAACCCAATGAGTTTCCGGCGTTATTATCCTCTATTGATGGCTTAACACACCCAGATGACAGGGATCGGGTGCAAGAGTACCGTAGCCAGTATTTACTTGACCCGATTGATGCCTATGAAATTGAATTCAGAATGAAAGGCAAACTCGGTGAATACCATTGGTTATTGTCACGTGGACGTGCGGTAGAGTTTTCTGACTCAGGCCAGACCAAGCGGATGTTAGGTACACATAAAGACATTACACGCCAAAAGAGTAACGAGGTGGCCTTGCTTGAAGCTAAGCAAGACGCGGAATTAGCGAACATGTATAAGAGTGAGTTTTTGGCCAATATGAGCCATGAAATTCGCACTCCTATGAATGCGATTATTGGCATGTTGCAGTTAGCCCAGCGCACGAGTTTGACTCCACAACAAGAGGATTACCTCACTAAAGCCGGATTCTCAGCACAGTCATTACTGCGGATCATTAATGACATTCTCGATTTCTCTAAAATTGAAGCCGGTAAATTAGAGCTAGAGCGGGTCGCTTTCCCGTTAGACAAAGTACTTGATCATGTATTAGATATGAATGCCATCAAAGCCCAAGAGCGTGGTGTCGAATTATTACTGTATGCACCTGTTACAGCTGGGCTAATTTTAAATGGCGATCCACTGCGTCTGGGTCAGGTGTTGGTTAACTTACTCTCTAACGCGGTTAAATTTACCCAAAATGGTGAGATTGAACTGGGTTGTGAAGATGTCGGTGAGCGTGATCATCGTATTACCTTGAAATTCTGGGTCAGAGACACAGGCATTGGTATTAGCAAAGAGCAGCAATCTAAATTGTTTGATGCGTTTTCTCAGGCAGACGGCTCAACTACCCGAAAATACGGTGGTACAGGGTTAGGTTTATCAATCAGTAAACATCTTGTGTCTATGATGGGCGGCACCATGCAAGTGGAGTCTGAAATCAATCAGGGCAGTACTTTTAGCTTTACCATTAGTTTTGAAATTGCTGAAGAAAACATCGTTGAGCCATTGGTGGTGCCAGAGCAGTTGAATAATTTAACCACATTAGTGGTGGATGATAACCCGAGTGCGTTGCAAATTTACTCTGCGCTAATGAAAGATTTCAGTTTTGGGGTGCGCACCGCGGCCAGTGGTCAGCAAGCGTTAGATTGTCTCGCAAAACAGCCAGTTGATTTAATTTTGTTAGATTGGATGATGCCTGAAATGGGCGGTTTAGAAATGCTCACTAAGGTTGATGAAATGGTCGCCGACGGTCGTTTAACAAAGCGGCCGATTATTATTCTGATGACCGCATACAGTGCAGAGCCTTTAGCCGACGATGTAGCCGATAGAAACATCCACGCTATTTTGCAGAAGCCTTTTAAAGCGTCAGCTTTGTTTGATGAAATCATCAGCGCTTTTGCTAAAGAACCGAAACTGAATGTGCAGTCAGTGCCTAAAGAAGATGTGCAAGAGCAGCAATCTGGATTGGTTTTATTGGTTGAAGATAACTTTATAAACCAACAAGTGGCATCTGAGTTATTAAAAAGTGCTGGTTATGAAGTGGTTATGGCTGATAACGGCCAAATTGCATTAGATCTGATAGATACTCGACCATTCGATGCCGTATTAATGGATATACAAATGCCGGTTATGGACGGGTTAACAGCATCGAAAGAATTGCGTAAACGCTACAGTGCTGAACAAATGCCGATTATTGCCATGACAGCCCATGCGATGTCGGGCGACCGAGAAAAAAGTTTAGCCGCGGGCATGAATGCGCACATTACTAAACCGATAGTGTTAAATGAGTTATTTGACACCTTATCTTATTGGATTGAATATAAAAACAACAATAAAGCCTAATGATCTTTTGTGTTATGCGTAACGGATGGCATTGTGACTTAGGCTAGAATTAACACAAGGATTAGAATATGAAACCACGTCAGCTCTCTTTGGCAATACTGTTGGCTATTAGCCCCGTGTTGTCGTTATCAACATTATCGACTCAAGCTATCGCAGCTGAAACCGCCGAGAAAGTGATAAAAAACAGTCAAGCTGCCGAAGGTTTTATTAATCTTTATTATGACAATGTTGAAGGCCAGCTCTATTTACAGGCTAATAAGTTGAATCAGCCTTTTTTATTGTTAACCAGTTTACCCCATGGTGTGGGCTCAAATGATATTGGATTAGACCGAGGGCAGTTGGGGCGCACACGAATGGTGCAGTTTGAACAACATGGTCCTTACATCGTCTTGAAACAGCTTAATACGTATTTCAGAGCCAGCAGTGATAATCAAGCCGAACAGCAATCCGTTAAGCAGGCTTTTGCGGAATCTATTTTGTGGCGAGGAAAATTGCTTCAAGGTAAAGCCGCATTAGTGCCGATTAATGATCTGGTGATTAATGATTTACATGGTGTTTCCGATGTTTTAGCTGCAACAAAACAAGGGGCTTATTCACTTGATGCGCAGCGTTCAGTTATCATGCCTGAGCAAGTCAAATCATTTGCCCAAAATGCGGATGTTGATGTCAATCTTACTTTTACTGCTCAGCAACCAGGGCCGCAAGTTGCCCAAGTCACTCCCGATGGCAAGTTTATGTCAGTGAGGATGCGTTATTCGTTTGTCGCTTTACCCGAGGCGGGTTATCAACCGCGCGCTTATCATCCAATGAGTGGTTATCTTTCTGAAGAGTATTTAGATTATTCAACCCAAGTCGATGAGCCTATCGTGCAGCGCTATTTATTGCGGCATCGCCTTGAAAAAGTCACCCCTGGGGATGCCCCGAGTGAAGTCATAAAACCGATTATTTATTATCTTGACCCAGGAGTGCCTGAACCGATCAGAACGGCACTTTTGGACGGCGCACGTTGGTGGGAAGACGCTTTTAATGAGGCAGGATTTATTAATGGCTTTAAGGTTAAAATCCTCCCCGAAGATGCTGACCCACAAGATGTTCGTTACAACATGATCCAATGGGTACATCGTGCCACGCGTGGTTGGTCATACGGGTCGGCAATTACCGACCCTCGAACAGGCGAAATCATTAAAGGTCATGTCACCTTAGGCAGTTTACGCGTAAGACAAGATCACCTTATTGCCCGTGGATTAACCGCAGATTGGCCGGATAGAGACGCCGCGGCTGATGCCGCGATGGCATTATCATTAGCGCGTATTCGCCAATTATCGGCCCATGAAATTGGTCATACGCTGGGCTTTGACCATAATTTTGCAGCATCAACAAATCAGAATGCATCGGTTATGGATTACCCACATCCTTACGTGCGTTTAGAAAACAATGCCATCGCCATTGATTCGCCCTATACCGAAGGCATTGGTGAGTGGGACAAATACACGGTGGCGTTTGGTTATGGCCCGCAGGCTAATCAGGACACCTTGTTGAGCCTAGCCATGAATAAAGGCTATCGTTATATTGGCGAAACTGACTCACGAGACATCAGTGCTAGTCATGTTTACGCAAGCCTATGGGATAATGGCAGTGATGCGGTAGCTGAGTTATTGCGTTTAGAAACCGTGCGCCGACATGCGATTGAGCAATTTAATGCTCAGGCCTTATTAAAAGATGAGCCGATGGGCGAGCTTGCCGATGTATTTGTGCCTATGTATTTGCTTACGCGCTATCAGGTTGAGGCTGCTGCCAAATGGCTGGGTGGAACAGAGTACAATTACCAGCAATTAGGTGCGGGATTAAGTTGGCATTATGCCGCCCCCACAAAACAGTTTGCGGCATTAGATGCATTAGTTGCCAGTTTATCGGCACAAAGTTTAGCTGTTCCTGAAAATGTATTAACCGCCTTGGTACCTAAAGCGGGCAACTACCGTAAGACTCGGGAGAGTTTTAACGGTAATACTGGCGTGGTCGCAGATGAATTAGGGATGGCTGAAGTGCTCAGTCGCCATATCGTCAGTCAAATGTTAGCGCCGCAGCGTTTAAATCGAATTAACCAAGGTTTTATGCAAGATGCTGAGCAGCTTTCAGTGGCAAGTTTGTTGGACAAACTGATTGGCGCGACTGTTTATCAAGACTTGAATAGAGGGGCGACATTAGGCATTAAGATGCGCGTGAATGCTGTGGTGATTGAAGGGATATTAAAGGCTTATCACGATAGCCATACCACCGCTGAAGTGAAGGCGCAATTACTTGCTAAACTTGAATTTACCTTAAAACAGCTTAAACGTCGGAGTACTCGTGCCAGCGAATATCAGGCTGCACATTATGATTGGTTATATGCAGGCATAGAAAAAGGTCTGCAAGCCCCTGAGTTTAAATTAATCGCTGAGCCTCTGGCTATGCCGCCAGGTTCGCCTATTTAACGTTATCGTCTAACACTTTCGTTGACTATAAATTAGGAATAACAAAACCGAGTAACCTTAGGAGCTCGGTTTTATTTTGCTTGTTGTTTGGGGTTTTTAGGGTAAAACAGATCTGGTTTTCTTTCTAAATGAGAAAACTGGCGGGTGTTTTTATAGGGTAACTTCATAAATCCACTGATCCCATGGCCTTGGATTTTGCTTGCGTTGGCAATGATTCTGTCAAGGCTAGCTCTAAACGCAGCTTGTTTGCGCGGGTTAAGTAAGCGTAAATAACTGTGAATTTTTAAGTGTGTTGGTAAGGCTTCAAAGATAATACAACCAGTATGATGTATTTGATTCAACCAGCCTAATTCGGTCATGATTTCTGCAGGAAGTTCGAGGTTCTCTTCTGGATCTTTACCATCTTCAAAATAAGAATGTAATCGTGATTTATCCTCTAAAGAGGGAACATCGCCAACTTCAAATGGTAGCTGCATTTCACCGCCGACTTCAAACGGCATATCAGGGCTACTGCGCTCGATATGTAATGTGTCTTTGGCATTAAAAAAGCACGCCTTAAATACCCCAATGCGTTTTATTCCCCTGGCCATAGTAACCATGTTATTGACCGCTACGATAAGCGCCGCTTTTTGAGAGGGGTCATAAGTGGCTAAATTTGAATCAATATAAACACCTGTCGATTGCCAATGTATCGCCAACCCTCCGACAATAGGATATTGCGCAAGCCGGCCTACGGCGGCAATAAAGCCTTTTTCTGTGTCTGCCATGCCCACCATAAAGTTTCGGTAATACTTATCAACTTGCACATCGTCGATGTCAGCGATGGGATCGTGATCATTGTGTTCTTTTAGAAACGATTTACGAGAGCTATAGCTGACGGTTTCAATGGCTCTGGTCCGAGGTTGAACCCAAACAGGAATGTCAGATTTCGTCGGAAGATAGCTGATGGCAGGTAAGTGCATTCGATGGCTATGGCGCATACTCTTTAAAAAGTAATCACCGGCACGACAGCGTAAATCGGGATCGTCGCTTAACATTCCATCTAAGGTTTTTGCCAATTCAATGGGTAAGCCTATGCTGGTGGCGGGAATGATTTTAGTTCCAAAACGGCTGCTTTGCCCTGAAGCTAAAGCATATAATGTTCCCGCAACGCCTTGCTCATCAAATCGAGCCGATGACAATGCACCATTAAGCTGCGCATCTCCAATAAAGTAAACATCGCCCATACGAGCATTGGTTTGATGCTGATCGCTAGACATTAGTGACATGACATTGTCATCCACGGGTCGATCGTATTCGTCACGCTGGGCAAAAACCGCCGAGCCCCAATCGATTAATGATAGTCGGTCGGTTTCGATATCATAAACCAAATTAGATGGCTTAATATCACCATGAACCAAAGGCTTGCCTTTACGTAAGTAGTACAAAATATTAGCCAATTGCCGAGCAATACTGACAATCATCGATGCTGGCAAAGCACCCATTCGCTGGCATATTTTATCTAAATCTTCCCCCTTGGCGCGCTCCATAACCAAAATGCCTTGCTTGCCTACGCGCTCAAACTTAATGGCAGCTGGCACATTGGGGTGTTTAACTAAACTGAGCATGTAGGCTTCTTCTTCCAGCCTGTCTTGAATATTTTGCGGTAAGGTTAAGCGTGAAAACTTAAATACATGGGATTCACCGACACTGTTTATTCCAGCAAACACAAAGCCGTAAGCGCCTTTACCAATAAATTCGATTTCACAATAACCTAGTTTGCTGAGCTGCTGCTTACATAAGCGTACCCACGCTTTATGCTTGCGAGCATCATTGGCTTTGAGCAAATAAATCGACTGTTCTTCGTTAATATAAAACTGCTGTAATTGCGGCGTTTGCAAATGATATCCCCTTAATGTGCTTCAGTTATTTAATCCTTATCTGGCTTTGACTTCAAGGGCTTCCTAACTAATTTTATTGGTTAAGTAAACCTTGATGTGTATCAATTTAGTTAACACATGTAATCGGTAAGATTAAGGTAGATTCAATCAAAGCTTTTACAGGGAGACACTTATGTCAAATATCAAAAAAGCAGATTTAATTCAACTATTTGACTTTCCTCGAGCACGTATTTTGAAGTCGATGGAAGTGACTCATTGTCCCCATGCCGTATTTTTTAATTCTTCAGATGAGCAATGCGTTACCTGCCATCAGGGAGAAGAGTGTGTGTGGATTAATCATAATGATGAAATGGTCGCCATGGAGGAGAAGTCTATAGAAGATTTGAAGCAGCAGATTCTAGTAGCGGTTGATTTTGTTGATTCGAGTTTGTCACCGCACCATTTATCACGTCGAAATTGTCAGTGTGAAAATTGTGTCTGGTTACGTAAAGTTCAGCTAACCCTGAAAGGGGAGTCGTTAAACGAATAGCAAGATGATTAAGTTGCTTCTGTTGTTTCAAGCTTATAAAGTGAGCCAGCAAATTTATTCGCTGGAGAAACAAAGATGGACCCTCAGTTTTGGCATGAAAAATGGCAGATGCAACAGATTGGCTTTCACCAGCCGCAAGTGAATCCTTTTTTAATTCGCTTTTGGTCTGAATTAGGCATGGCTGCAAACAGTAAAATTTTTGTCCCGCTATGTGGTAAATCGTTAGACATGTATTATTTGGCTGAGCAAGGGCATCAGGTGCAAGGTTGTGAACTCAGCCAAACTGCCATAGAGCAGTTTTTTGAAGAAAACCAGTTACCTTTTCAAGTAGAGTCTAAACATCAACACCAATTTTTTAGCGCTGATCAAATTGAGCTTATTCAAGGGGATATCTTTACCATTGACCCTAGTGAAACTGCCGATATTAGGGGCTTTTACGATCGAGCTGCATTAATTGCCTGGCCTGAAACTATGCGTCAGCAATATGCCACAACCTTAGCAAAGCTGATTCCTGCCAATGTGTCTGGACTGCTGATTACCTTAGATTATCCACAAGATACCTTAAAAGGGCCACCATTTGCGGTCAGCCAAGAGTGGATTGAACAATATTTAGCACCGTATTTTGAGGTCACATTGCTGTGTTGTGAAGATGTGTTGGCTGACAATCCGCGTTTTGTAAACAAGCAAGTACCTTGGTTAAATGAAGCGGCTTATCGATTGACTCGTAAAGTATAGCGATTGCAAAGGTATAGTTAACCTTATAGGTTTTACTCAACCCCAAAATGTACCAATAAAAAGGCGACCAATAGGTCGCCTAAATGCTTTAATCTTTAATAAGATTAGAAGTCGTAACGTACGCCCACAGAGAATACGTTGTCATCTTTTAAATCAGTTTTAACGTTGGCATCTGTAAAGTCACCTTCGTACATTGCATAGTGAGCAAATACTAAGGTTGATTTAGCGATACGATAGTCAGCACCAAGAGTGACATTTTGTACGTTGATATCATCAGCACCTGCTTGACCTAATGATTTGTAGTACTTACCAAAGCCAGCTTCATCTTGACCATACTCTACTTTTAAGTTTACACCATTTATGTTGTAAACAGCATTAACAAAGTAAGTGTTCCCGTCGATGTCACTATTAGTTACGCTTTCTGAGTTTTGGAATAAACCACCAATTTTAAAGTCGCCTAACTTAACTTGAGCTACAGCGCGGTATGCATCAACACCACCGATAGCTTTATTGTAAGCTCCCGCTAAATAGTAGATTTGCTTAGCTAGTGCTTTGTCACCTATTGTAACGCTTAATGCATATTGAGAATCATCAGAATCTTGATTATCTTCCATTAAGTATGTTGCATTCAAGGTAAGTAAGTCAGCAATAACTGGTGAGTAGTACCAAACACCATCTGCACTACGAGTTTGACCACTAACCAAGCGGTCTACGTCAGCGTTAGTATTACCAAATACGTCTACACCACCTTCAGCTTGCTTGAATACAGTGTCATTACGACCCACTAAAAGTGAACCAGCAGCAGTTTTTAAGCCTAAGAAAGTATTACGAGCTTTGAAAACGTCACCAGAACCAGAGGTGTTTTCTACTTGGAATTCCATTTGGTATAAAACTTCAACACCATCAGCAATCTTTTCGGCACCTTTCACACCCACGTTTGAAAAGTTGTTTTCAAAATAAGTACCACTTTCGCCTACAGTCACACCATTGGTACCGCTCTGTAAGGTTGCGCCTGTATCGGTAGTAGTTACAGCAAGCTCTAAGCGACCATAAAAGTCAGGGCCGTCAGCAAGTGCACCAAATGAGGTGATTGCTAGTATTGATGCCACTGATGCAGATAGTAAGGTTTTTTTCATCTTTCATACTCCCAGAACAAGATGTTCTATGATTCCATTTTAAGAATGGTTTTAATATTGACTTATGCCGTAAACGACTATGTAACAATCTAGTATGGGATTTTACAGTTTTGAAGATGACAAATTGTGGTATAGATCAAATTTTTTAATCTTGAGTTAAGAATTATCGCCTAAATGTGATCGGTTAGATCATTTGTTGCCGTTATTAACACCTTGATAGCATTTTCTACTATTCAGGCTGTGATTGTTGAAATAACATTCTGTATCGTCGAGGTAGCATTCAAAATGGGGTAGATTGTGATAAATGTACGCTAGCTAAATAGCAGTTTGTGTGCCAGGCCAGTACGGCTCTCCAGTTAGATATAGATATAAAAAAAGCGGCCAACTTGGCCGCTTTAATCAAAAAGGTTTAGTCTTTAGAAATCAAGACGAAGACCAACAGTAACGATATCATCGTTAAGATCTGCGCTGAATGTATCAACTAGCATATCGCCATCATATTTAGTGTAATGACCGTACACTAACGTATTTTTGCTTAAACGGTAGTCTGCGCCTACGCTGAATTGTTTTAAATCAACATCGTTAACATTGGCTAGATTGTCATTGTTTTGACCAACAAAACGGCTGACATATTTGCCTAAACCTGAATCATCATGACCGAAAGATGCTTTAAATTTCCAATCACCCATTAGGTACGCACCGTTGATAATATAGCTATTACCTTTTAGGTGTTCTAAATCGGCATCGTTGCTTTCGCTGTGTTGGTATAGACCACCCACAATGAAGTTACCAAATTTACCCTGAACAACACCACGGTATGCTTCGATGTTGCTGATACCATCTTGATAGGCTGCTGCAGCATAGAAATTATGTGATTTTAAGGCCTTATCACCTAATGTTGCACTAAGGGCATACATAGAATCAGCAGAAGTCTTGTTACCTTTTGCATCAACATGGTTATCATCCATCAGGTAAGTTGCGTTTAAAGTGACTAAATCAGCAAGTTTTGGTGAGTAATAACTGATGCCATCCGCTTCACGGTTTTGGCCAGCAACTAGTAAGTCAATATCTGAGTTGGTATTGCCGAATAAATCAAAACCACCTTCTGCAGATTTGAATACCGTGTCGTTACGACCAACTAATGCAGTACCCGCAACGGTTTTTACACCAATAAAGCTATTACGCGCGGCAAAAGTGTTACCTGAATTATCAAAGTTAGATACGCCGAATTCCATTTGGTAAAGAATTTCAACGTCATCGTTAATTTTTTCAGAACCCTTTACGCCCAACCATGAAAAATTATTTTCAATGATGGTACCGTCTTTTTGGTTCTGGGTTGCAACACCTAAGTCTGAATTGGTGAATGCTAAATCAGCGCGGCCATAAAATTGAGGACCTGAAGCGAGTGCACTAAAAGAGGTTAACGCGGCACATGAAAGGATTGCACTCGTGATTAGGTTTTTTTTCATTTTCATCTTCCTTTATAAAGGTAGTGATTATTAGATGGTCTGAAGACCTATAATTACCAGGGCTATATCAGCACTAGCGGATATTTTTAAGCGACATCAGTCTGACATAAAAGTTTTAGCAAAAGTGCACTTTATTTAAAAAATATATATTTTTCAATAAATTAGGTGGTATATATTAACTGGCGCGCAACGGTCGTTTTACTAAACTATTGCAATGCAACTCAGTTTTTTGCTAATTGATAACCTTTGGGCAATCTTATTTACTAAGGTTTCTTTGGCTAGCGAGGTTTTTAGCGGACGGTTATCGCCGATTTATAAACCTTGAGCATTTAGCTTTACTGATGAGTCAGTTAAAATAGGCGACTGGAAAAAATGAGCTATTTTAGGGTATCAAGATGTTGTCAGAAGCATATGTAAATCGATTTGCGGGTATTGGGCGTTTGTATGGACAAGCGGCATTGAATACCTTTGCTGAAGCACATGTTGTTATTGTGGGGATCGGTGGTGTAGGAACATGGGTCGCTGAATCGCTAGCTAGAAGCGGAATTGGGCAAATGACTCTTATCGATTTAGATGATATTTGTGTCACTAATACCAATCGTCAAATTCATGCTACTGCAGACACAATTGGACGGTCAAAAGTTGAAGTAATGGCGCAACGTATTTTGGCTATTAATCCTGAATGTAAAGTTAATGAGATTGAAGACTTTGTTACTTTAGATAACCTCAATGATTATTTCCCCCGCCAAGATCCTCAACATAAAACCATTAGTTACGTGGTTGATTGTATTGATGCGGTTAAACAAAAAGCAGCGTTAATTGCCCACTGTAAACGGAATAAATTACCGCTGGTGACGATTGGTGGTGCTGGTGGCCAAACAGATCCTAGTCAAATTCAAGTAACCGATTTAGCAAAAACAGTACAAGATCCATTGTTGGCAAAAGTACGGAGTATTTTGCGCAAAGAATATGGATTTAGTAAAAATGTTCAACGACGCTTTGCTGTAGATGCCGTGTTTTCTACTCAGCATTTAGTTTATCCGCAAGCCGATGGTAGTGTATGTGCGACAAAAGCGACAGCAGAGGGAAGTATGAGAATGGATTGTGCTTCGGGTTTTGGCGCTGTCACTATGGTCACTGGCACCTTTGGCTTTATGGCAGCAAGTAGAGTGTTAGCAAAGTTAGCAGCCAAATAGTCACTAACTTTAATTCGCTAACGAATGCGAATCAATCAGCCTGTTGCACCACTCGCAGCCTTTGATTCACTCACAATCGACTCATTACTGGCACGTAAACTCGCTTTGTTATCAGTGTAAACCTTGGCTGTCAGTCATATGATTAAATCTTGTGTCAATCTTATTTCTTACCTGGCTTAAGTTTTTGAAAGTGAGTCGCGTTGCTGGGTTAATTAATGGCTAGGTTAATCAATTGCTTGGTGATTAATCCAGATTACCGTCATCAACAAAAACGCTGTCATCATTATATAGTGGGTGCAAAGTATAGGGGAAACTGACAATAAACATAGGCCCACCTAAAGGAGAAAGTGGCTCAAAACGAATACTTCCCTGGATCAGTGTCGCTGCATTAAAGGCGGCCGCCAATCCTAACCCAATCCCACCTTTGTTACGGGTAGTAGTAAAAAAAGGTTCGAACATATGATCGGCCACTTCTTTGGGAATGCTTAAACCATTGTTTTGAATTTCAATGTTTATCATATCATTATCAATACAGGCATTTATGAATATCCGACTATCTTCTATTCCTCTAAAAGCATGGGTGTAAGCATTTGAAATAATGTTACCGATAATTTGATTGAGCAAATTAAGGTTACTATTTACCTCTAACTCAGCATCAACATTCATCTTGATATCAACGTGCTGCGGTGAAAACATAATCTGTGTGGAGTCAATAATGTCTTCGAGTTGCTGTTTGAGATTAAATTGAGTATTTTTTTCATGTCGTTGTTCAGCTGCGACGGTTTTGAATTTTTGAATTAAGGTGCTGGCACGGGTTATGTTGTTAACAATCAGTTGACAACTTTGTTGGTATTCTTCCAGTATTCGATTTATTTCTTCTAATGTAGCGTGTTCACTGTGAATAAGCTTAATGAGATCTTCAACATGCGATAACTGGGAACTTGCCGCTGTGAGGCAAATGCCTATAGGGGTGTTAATTTCATGGGCTAAACCTGATACTAAACCACCAAGAGCGGCCATTTTTTCTTGCTCAACTAACACTTGCTGCGCGCGCTTTAGGATCAGTAAAGATTGCTCTAACTCTTTAGTTTGCTCTTTAACCTGTCTTGCTAACTCGTCTTTGTAACTACGTTCTAGCTTGAGTAAGCGTTCGCGATCTTCTAATGCATTTTGTAGGGCATTTTTAGATTCTTGCACATCAGCAAATGATGCTCGAACTTGTTGCTGCATGGTGTTGATCGCATTAGCAACTAAAGCAAATTCATCTTTGTCTTTATGAGCAAATTGCAATGGTTCGAATGGCTTTTCTAGGCTAATCCGGTCGCAATATTGACTGAGCTTTAATAGGTGTTGGGTAATATTCAGCCATACCAAGAAAAGAATGAAACCTGCCACTAAAAAAGTTTTTATCGCATTGGACAGTAAAATTAAAATGGCTTTGTCATAGAGTCGGTCGTAAATAATGTTTAAGTCAGCTTGAACATACAAAGTACCAACTTTTATATCGCTAGAATTGGTATAAATAAGATCGAATTGCTTTTCAATCGTGGAGGTTTGTTGGTATTTACCGGCTTGCCATTCTTGGCCGCTATCGTCTTTGATGGAAATATAGGTAATGTCAGGTAATTGACTTAAACCGTCTATCTGAGTGTTGATTAATCGCTGATCGATAACCCAAATACTGGCAGCGAGTACTTCTAAGTTTACTTTTTCAATGCTTGAGAATGCTCGGTCAATTCGGCTGACATCGCCATTGTAGTCATTGAATAGCTGATAAACAGTGGTAAGCAGAGTGATGAGAGAACTAAAAAGCACAATCGAAAGCATTAGCTTGCGACCAATAGGGCTAGTTAATAGTTGTCCTGAAAATCTTAGCATGGCATTTATTTAATTATTCTAAGTGCTTATATAAATAAGTTAGTGCATAAAAACGTTTTAAGCCACCTTTAATTAGACTCTTTAATCTCGAAGTTTAATGTTCAATTTTAATTGTTTTTGATATATCAATGTGGCATTACTTTTGCTTTAACACCGTAGGCGTTCAAAATTCTGACACTGTGGGTGGTATATGAAAGAAGTGATGATAAAAGCGATTAGCTTAAGCAATGCAAAGCGCACTTTTATGAGTGTGATGTTGTGGTTGGTCATTGCATGTTTGGCATTGTTATTTTCTCCGAAAGCCTTATTAGAAAAATTGGCTTTAGCTGAGGTCGTAACCCAATATAGTTTTATTATCGGGTTTGGGTTAATCGTTGGCGCAGCATACTTTTTAAGCCAACTCGTTAGCTTTGTTGCTGATGAATCAATTCAATATTTACGCCAAAAACGCACCGTTGAAACCATTGAAGCGAAAGTAAAGTTACTTGATCCTGCAGAACGCGCACTATTAAGAGAGTTTTTCCTTCAAGGTGCAACAATATTAGCATTACCGCAAAATGAGTTAGCGGTAAAAAGTTTATTGCATACTAATATTCTGGAAAAATTGGGTAACGAGCGTCATTACGCCATTCAAGGACCTACTGCTGAGTATAAGATTTCGATGGCGGCGAGAATTTACTTAAACCGTGATGTGCTGCGCTTACCAGCAGGAGAGCCAACCCAAGAAGAACTGTCACACTTACTTAAGGCCAGACCCCATTTTATCAGTGGACTAGTTCAACCGCGTAAACATGCCGCTTAATGAGGATTTTAGACTGAACAAAGTTGAATTTTATATCAAATGAGCAAGAAAAAAGGGGCTAAATTAGCCCCTGAAATGGTTCAGTTTTACTTTAAAAAACAGCAATTAAAAACTAAGAACAAAGACTACGCAGCAAGCAAATCACTCATTATTGCCCGGTGCTGACTTCACAACGAACATCCACATTAAGTAAGAAATAATTCCCAAAGTACTGAAAATGACAATCATTGAGAGTAAACCAATTGGGTTACCGAACATTAAATCTAACCAAAATGCCATGATAAAATTCCTTGTAATTGTGAAGTCCTAGTTATCATAATGCTGAATTAAATGAACAAAACTGATCTCGATCAATGTTCCTGCCTATAAATGGGTATAGATGTGGTTTAAATGTGATCACTGTTACATTTGTATGGAAGTGATACTTGTCTGAAAGCAGAATTGTGATAATTGGCGCCTTTGAGGGGAAAGATACGATTGGAATTTAAGCGCTTGATATTTTTTGTTGGTAAAGTCTGGTTAAAGGGCTTGCCATTGTCATAAGCATGGGTATAATTCCCGTCACTTGATTGATACTGTTCAATTATGTGATTGTGCCAGTGTGGTGAAATTGGTATACACAGGGGATTCAAAATCCCCCGCCTTTAAAAGCGTGTCGGTTCGAGTCCGACCACTGGTACCACTTCAAAGCCGACCTTAGTGTCGGTTTTTTTGTATCTAAAATTCAGTCATGTTAGATACTTACCAACTCGCTACCTTGCTAGAGTTCATCACTTCCTTCCAGCAAAATACCACACTTGGCATGTTGGCCTAGGTCAAATCTTTGATGGTGGTTGTTTTCCCATTTTCCATCACCGACTTAATCCCGTTATCCCTCGCGGCAGTGCTCGAATACATTTGGCTAGTGCCAATGATTTGGTGATTGGCTGCTTTGAGGTTGAAATATGGTTTATCGTTCTTAGCCACTTCTTTGGCATATCGGGCTTCGGTTGGTGAGTTGGTTTGTACGGATTCAATACCGTTCAATGCACCACTCTTACTGTAGTGGCATAGTTATTTTGGCCATCTAAATAGAGGTAATATTATTGCCTCATAGATGACTTTAGGTTAAGCGCTAAAAATGCACTTTAATAAACATTAAAGTGCAGATCTTATCTCAAATCAAAAAAATGCAGTGTGATTCACATTCATTCTATTAATGTGAGCAATTTTTGTAGAAGTAAACTGCCACGCGGTGCAAGTCAGGTTAAATTGTTGGTTATATTTAGTTAGCTAAAACCTTCTTTGAGCATTTTCGAGATTCCATCTAAACCTGGGTAGATAGTTCGGTGATTAATCCCCAACTTATTTAGCTCATGCCGTAACTGCGGTTTAGCCTCTTTTGGGATTAAAACTTTTTCATACCTAAGAAGCTTAGATGTATCAATATCTAAGCTATGGGAAAAATCGTCTTCCTCGATGTTTAGGTATGGTAACGAAAATGCACCTTCCTGAGCTGAAATACGATCATTAATGTAGCTTGAGCAGAAAAACTGAGTTCCCTTTCCTTCATGAACGTCACTTGTAGAAGGTGCTATTTGGTTTGGTGTGCAAAGATGTAAGGCACCATCTAATTCTCCATGTTCACGATTTTCAACCGCAAAGAATAGTGCTTTTAAAGGGTTCTCGCTCCAATCTAGCAATCTTGTTGGTAGCCCATGATGTTGAGCATGAACTAACCAGTCAAACTGATTTTGAGGTTCATTTTTAAGATAGGGATAAGAAAACTTCCTAAACTCGCGGATCAAATATGACTCGAGATCAAGCCACCCTCTGAGCGACATTGAATAACAGTTATCTGGATGCTTTATTCGAGCCACTGATGGTTCCAATGTCCATTCAAAGTTACCTTGACCGCGAAAAAAAGAATGTGGAACCGGCTCTAACACTCGAAGCAGTTCTGAAATTGTTCTAATTTGGCTCATAATACTCTCGACAAATATACGCCTAATTAACAGGCGAAAATGGTTGGCTAAAAATCGCGACGAAGAAGCAAAAGCCAACTGTTTTTTGGCCTGGTTTAATTTCCTGTTATGATTCGGTCATTTACGTGTATAATTACCAACGAGAGAATTTAGGGCATTACGCACTGCTGAGCAGAATCCTAGCGATACCAAACTAACAAGCGAGGTAAAGCCGATGGAAAAACAATTTCAAGTTACACAACCTGGAAGCAACTCCATCCTATTAGTCATCTTCGGATGGCTAGCTTTCTTTAGCTCCTTCATGTTCCCTGACCTAATCGTTATAGCTATAATACTACAGTCTGTCGCTAGGGTTTTGCCCTAAATTCTTTTTATTCAAGCGTTCTTACTGATAACTACCAGTAAATTCTCAAATATACAGCTCACGAAATTCTGATTTAAAATCCAATAATCTAGCAAGCACATAGAAACAAACATTTGTATAGTGCGCATCCTCTTATATTTGGCAAAATGCGCATGCACATTTAATAAAGCTATTATTTTAGCCACACTTAAGAATAACTATTGATTAATAACTCCCCTACTATAGTCATGCTAAACACTAACGATTAAGCAATTTTTACGGAACGCTCAACCAACTATCAAACACTTAATTATTATAAATTTTTCAGAAGCTTACTTAAACCACTTGTATTAGCATACCCACATTCAAAAGATGCTTTTTTGAAGCAATTTTTATTTTTATTTAATGCTAAGTTTGCTTTGTCTTGCTTTATTTTTAATAATAAATCTTTTATATTAAGGTTGTATTTTTCACATTTCCTGCTTAAGGTAGTATTACTAACTCCCATTGTGTAAGCTATTTCCTTCATATTCAATTTGCACATCGAAATCTCATTGGATGCAGCTATTATCTGAGATTTTAAATCTATCTTAGAATTACCTGTTTCTATATGTTTATGTTGCTCGGAATTTATTGATAATGAAGTTTTTTCACTATTGAATTCTATACCTTCGAACACTTCAGTTAATCCGAATATATCATTTCTGGAAAATGATACATTTACAAAAACTTTGCTATCGTCTGTTTCGCATTCTAATATCTTAGATTTCGATAAATAAACTAGCAATAGGTCTTCGTATAAGGATATATGACTTTTACTGGTTGCAGGGTTAGATAATCTTATATAGGCGCCGTCATAGGATAGCTTCCAGTTTAAGTTAGAGTGATTGTTAGTATAAAAATGATAATACTCAGCTAGCTTGTTGCTTTTGTTATTGTGCCCTGAAATTTTACTTAAATAAAATTCTGACCAATCAATACTTATTGTATTCAGCATGTCAATAATAAAATACTTATCATCTGAGTTTCTATTTATAAATTCTATTATGTCACTTAAGAGATTAAATCTGGTTAGGTCGCTGTCTTTAAGGCTATTATATTTTTCATATGACTCATGGAGAGGGAAGTTTTTTTTATTACAATATCTAAAAACTGAATTAGATAAAAATGCTGTTCTTACTTTGTAATTTAACACCTTATTTCCTATTTAAGTTTTCTATGCAATGACAACTATAGAGCGCGATTAATTTTTAGTTGCATTTTAAGGTATAAACCAAAGTTCTACTCGAGTGAAAATCACAAATATTTATAATTGCTATCTTGGCACGTGATCTTTGTCACAAATGTTTTCTGGGAGAAAAAAAATCAAAGTTACAGATTTATAAACAATAGATAGCATCATATTTTAAATATCCCATGTCGAATATGAGAGTAGTTTTTTGTATTGGGCATAGTTAATCATAAAGGATTCAGAGATGTTGAAGTATATGTGCTCTCTTGTTTGGCTATTATTATCAATAACCGCCCAAGCCACCCCATGGGACGACCTTAGCGGTGAACAATTAGAACAACAATTAGTAGAAAAGTTCGCTGAAGGTAAGTATTCCCCTAAAGGCGCTGATAACTGTTTGACTTGTCACCGCAAAAACGAAACCGTCATGGCGTTATTTGGTGGCGTGCACGGCAACATTGCCAGCAGTGACTCACCTATGGCAGGCCTTCAGTGTGAAGCTTGTCATGGCCCACAAGGTCAACATAATCGCGGCGGTAAAGAGCCGATGATTGCGTTTGGTGCCGACAGCAAATTGTCTGCCCCAACCCAAAACACCGTTTGCCAAGGTTGTCATAACGACCCTGAGCAAATGGCATGGCATACCAGCACCCATAATTTAGAAGAAATTGCCTGTGCCGATTGCCACACCATTCACGCTGCCACTGACCCCGCGTTAGATAAGTTGTCGGTGAATGACACCTGTACATCTTGCCACACCCAAGAAAAAGCCGACATGAACAAGCGCTCATCGCACCCAATGAAATGGGACCAAATGACCTGTATTGATTGTCATGCGCCGCACGGCTCTATGAGTGAAAGTGCCCTGGTTAAGCCAACCGTTAACGATACCTGTTATAGCTGTCACGCTGAAAAACGCGGTCCATTCCTATGGGAGCACGCACCGGTTACCGAAAGCTGCGTGTCATGTCATAACCCGCACGGTAGCGTCAACGACAACTTATTAGATAACCGCGCACCGCAGTTATGTCAGCAATGTCATGCCGCAGATGGTCACGCTTCTCGCGTGGTACCAGAGCCGGGAATGGATGCCTTTGGTGGTGGAAAAAGTTGCCTTAACTGTCATAGCCAAATTCATGGTTCTAATCACCCAGCTGG